>NZ_LNII01000167.1:0-3766 GCF_001463365.1 Enterobacter sp. 50793107
GGCCAGGCCTCAGCATTTTATTATGGTGATCCCCTGGGCGAAATGCGCCTGGTAAGCAGAGTTTTTGAAATGTAAGGCCTTTGAATAAGACAAAAGGCTGCCTCATCGCTAACTTTGCAACAGTGCCCGTTTTTCCGATGTGCCGAAATGCCCGCTTACCAGGGTGTGCAGCTCATTCAGAATATAATCATACATCTGATAATGCGCTTTCCACGGCTCCTGTGTGGCATTGACATAAAACCCGGCACCCTGGCCGAGATCGTACTCTTTATCATCCGCCACCTGACTGCCGCGCGGACTGGTATCCGGCGCGACAATCACCAGGCCGTGTTCCGCTGCGTAACGCTGTGCCCCGGCTTTGGTGATAAAATTCTGCTCGTTGCAGGTCAGCCCGGAAAGCCAGTACAGCACAGGACATTTCTCTGTTTTTGCCTGCGGCGGCAGAAACACGGAAAAAGTCATCGGCGTGCCGGTCACCGCAGAGTGGTGACGCCAGACTTCCTGGCTGCCGCCGAAACAGACGTGATGTTCAATCCGTTCCATAGTATCTCCCTGAATACGTTATCAGTAATGAATGACTGTGCGGATGGATTTGCCGTCGTGCATCAAATCAAAAGCTTCATTGATTTTATCCAGTTCCATGGTGTGCGTGACAAACGGCGCCAGCTCGATTTTGCCGCTCATGGCATCTTCCACCATTCCCGGCAACTGGGTACGCCCTTTCACGCCGCCGAACGCCGTGCCTTTCCAGACCCGGCCGGTCACCAGCTGGAACGGACGGGTTGAAATCTCTTTTCCGGCACCCGCCACCCCGATAATTACCGACTGCCCCCAGCCACGGTGCGCACTTTCCAGCGCCGACCGCATCACATTGACATTGCCGATACATTCAAAGGTATGATCCACACCCCATTTGGTCATTTCGACCAGCACCTGCTGAACAGGTTTGTCATAATCATTGGGATTAATGCAGTCTGTGGCGCCGAACTGTTTTGCCAGCTCAAACTTGGATGGATTGGTATCGATGGCAAAGATGCGCCCCGCTTTTGCCTGACGTGCGCCCTGCACCACGGCCAGCCCGATACCGCCGAGGCCGAATACCGCCACAGAATCCCCTTCCTGTACCTTCGCGGTATTGTGTACCGCGCCGATCCCGGTGGTCACGCCGCAGCCGAGCAGGCAAACCTGCTCCGCATTGGCCTGCGGATTGATTTTCGCCAGTGATACTTCCGCCACAACGGTATATTCGCTGAATGTCGAGCAGCCCATATAGTGATAGAGCGGCTGACCGTTATACGAAAAACGGCTGGTGCCGTCCGGCATCACGCCTTTGCCCTGGGTTTCGCGGACGGCAACACAGAGGTTGGTTTTACCGGAGGTACAGAAATCACACTCGCCGCACTCGGCGGTGTACAGCGGGATCACATGGTCGCCCGGTTTCACACTGGTCACGCCCTCACCGACCTCAACCACCACCCCGGCACCTTCATGGCCGAGCACCACCGGGAACAGACCTTCCGGATCATCACCGGAAAGCGTGTAGGCATCGGTATGGCATACCCCGGTGTGACTGATTTTCACCAGCACTTCACCTTTCTTCGGCGGTGCCACATCAATTTCAACAATTTCAAGGGGTAAACCCGGCCCGAAGGCGACTGCTGCGCGTGATTTCATAACGGTTCCTCTGTGTCTGAGGCTTATCATGGCAGGCGATAAGCACGAATGCCGTCCACCATACCGCACAACAGCGCTGCCTGTATAGCGCCGGTCAGCAGGTGGCCGCCACCGGTGCCGGTTTTCTGATCAGCAGACAGATTGCCAGCAGCAGACCGTACAGTGCCGTGCCAATCAGCCACACCGTACCGTCCGCACTCTGCTGTGTCTGACTGAAAATAAAAGCAAACAGCAGCGGGCCCGCCACGCCGGTCAGATTGGTCAGGCTGACCAGCACACCCTGTAGTTTTCCCTGATTTGCCGCCGATGCCCCGGCAGAGATAATGCCCTGCAATGCAGGCAGTGCAATTCCGCCGCCTGCCAGCAGGATCAGGACCGGATACACCATCCATCCGGAAGTGATAGCAGACATCAGTAAAAACGCGGTGGCATCGGCAATAAATCCGGCGAAAATAATGGTTTTCTCACTCAGCCGTTTTGCCAGCGCCCCGGCAACCACCGCCTGAAACAGTGCATGCATCGCCCCGAGTCCCGCCAGTGAAAAACCGACCGCCGCGCTGTCCCAGGCAAAGCGGCTCTCCGTAAACAATACCCAGACAGTGGCCGGGATCTGCCCGATAAGCTGCGCGGTAAAAAAGACAAACAGCAACAGCGCCAGAGGTTTAAGCAGTGTGATAAAGCTGATACCTGCGCTTTCTTGTTTCTGCTCCGCCGGTTTTTCTTCTGTCTGTACCGCCGGTTTAAAGATAAAAAAGACCATCAGAAAGGTGCAGGCATTCAGTATTGCCGCAATGACAAACGGCAGATGCGGTGAGATATCCCCCGCCAGTCCGCCGATAGCCGGCCC
Source organism: Enterobacter sp. 50793107 (assembly GCF_001463365.1). Classification (NCBI taxonomy): domain Bacteria; kingdom Pseudomonadati; phylum Pseudomonadota; class Gammaproteobacteria; order Enterobacterales; family Enterobacteriaceae; genus Enterobacter; species Enterobacter sp. 50793107. The sequence goes on from NZ_LNII01000167.1 coordinate 2,522, forward strand.
GGCAATCAGCCCGGCACCAAAGGCCGCACCGAGACGGCCGAACCAGGCGGTACGCTCGCTGACCGCCGTGCTGTCCGCCACTACCGAAGCCGCAACCGCGCCGGTGGCACCAGTGATCCCGGAGATAATCCGCCCGAGATACAACATCCACAGCACATTGGACAGTGCCAGCAGTGTGTAATCAAACGCGGCACCCGCCAGGGATAACAGCAGCACCGGTCTGCGCCCCAGCTTATCTGACCATCTGCCCAGCAGCGGAGCAAAACAGACCTGCATCACCGCATACAGCGCCAGCAGAATGCCGTAATGGTTTGCCACATCCGCTTCCGGGAGATATTCCCGCAGCAGTGACGGTAATACCGGCATGATCAGACCAATTCCCATCGCGTCCAGCAGTGTAATCACCAGCGCGATGACAGCGGGTTTATTCATTTTTCAGATCCTGTGTTAATTCCCTATCATTGATAGAGTTGGAATATATCCCTATCAATGATAGAGTGTCAATCTGAAAATCGGAGGAGACGGTCATGGCACGGCTGAACAGAGAATCGGTTATTGATGCGGCACTGGAACTGCTGAATGAGACAGGGATTGACGGGCTGACGACCCGCAAGCTGGCGCAGAAGCTGGGAATAGAACAGCCGACACTTTACTGGCATGTGAAAAATAAACGGGCGTTACTGGATGCGCTGGCGGTGGAGATCCTGGCGCGTCATCATGATTATTCACTGCCTGCGGCGGGGGAATCCTGGCAGTCATTTCTGCGCAATAATGCAATGAGTTTCCGCCGGGCGCTGCTGCGTTACCGTGACGGGGCAAAAGTGCACCTCGGCACCCGCCCTGATGAAAAACAGTATGATACGGTGGAAACCCAGTTACGCTTTATGACAGAAAACGGCTTTTCACTGCGCGACGGGTTATATGCGATTTCAGCGGTCAGTCATTTTACCCTTGGTGCCGTACTGGAGCAGCAGGAGCATACTGCCGCCCTGACCGACCGCCCTGCAGCACCGGACGAAAACCTGCCGCCGCTATTGCGGGAAGCGCTGCAGATTATGGACAGTGATGATGGTGAGCAGGCCTTTCTGCATGGCCTGGAGAGCCTGATCCGGGGGTTTGGGCACTGTTGCAAATAGTCGGTGGTGATAAACTTATCATCCCCTTTTGCTGATGGAGCTGCACATGAACCCATTCAAAGGCCGGCATTTTCAGCGTGACATCATTCTGTGGGCCGTACGCTGGTAC
>NZ_LNII01000168.1:0-74680 GCF_001463365.1 Enterobacter sp. 50793107
TCCTGAGACAGCGCCGGGTCCTTAAGAATTTTCTCGAGCTCTTTTCTGAAAGTGGCGTTATCCAGCAGATTGGACTTGAGGTCACGTAATAAATTACGCATCGCCAGCATGGCACGAAGTTGGGGAATTTGTCGGGCCACCTGTTCGGGTTCAAAATCTTTCATATCTGAAAAGCGCAGCGTCACATTCTCTTCCGTACGCTCACCCGCCAGCGTATTCGGAACCGTCATGTTGACCTCCGGGTTAAATTCCGAAAGTACACTGTTGAGGTTATTTTTGTTGATGTTAATTTTCTTTCTTTCAGATAATGGCCGGCTCTCTTTGCCGTTACTGAAATCACCGACAGTGAGTAATTTAAGGGGTAGCTCAACTTTCTTCTGCGCCCCTCCGGTATGCAATGCAAGTTTTAAATTAATGCGTGCCTTAGGCACTTCGTTCTGGAACGTATCAGCCATAGCAGTCCCTTTCCTTAAGGAATGTTTGTTGAAGTTAACGACGTTTCTGAATAAATCGATATTAGAACAAAACGCTACAATAGATCAACCACCTGGAATCAAAGGCCAATTTAAGACATTCCTTAAGAATTTTACTCTATAGAAATAAAATATGGTTTTGCAGCATGCCTTTTCATAAAGAAATATCAACCACAACTCCGAAAATAGTCAGCATTAGTGGCTATTTCTGTGAAAAAATGAAGATCCATATCCAAACAAAGCAACGTTATTGATTTAAATCAATACAAGAGAAAATATCTACAGCGCCACCTAATAATATGACCCGCATCAATGTTTACACGCTTCCGCAAGACGCGAAACCCATTAAAAAGTCCAATAATGGACAGTTTTTTTTAACGAAATGCAATATATTCAAAATATGAATATTTCTCTTAATTAAAAAAAGAGCAATACCCAGTGCTGTAAAACACATTATCAATGCAGCGCCGTCTTCAAGATCTAGAATGAATAGAAAAGCGCTGGCACGTGATATCGGGCCAGCGCAGTATCAGGAGGGGAAATAAATTAGCGGACTCGCGTTTTTCAGTGCTTCACAATATACATCGTACGGCTATACGCCACGTCTTCAGGGTTATTGATCGGATATCCCTTCACCCATGGTTTAATCAGACGTCCGTTGGTGTACTGGTAGATCGGCGCAATTGGCGCTTTTTCCGCGAGGATCTTCTCCGCCCGGTTGTAATCCGCATTACGGGCTTCCACGGTGGTTTCAAGCGTCGCCTGATTGATGATCTTATCGTAAGCCGGGTCGTTAAAGCGGGAGATATTGCCGCTATGAGTTGATGTCAGCAGCGACAGGAAGGTCGATGGCTCGTTGTAGTCCCCGACCCAGGACGCGCGGATCACATCAAAATTCCCTGTGTTTCGGCTATCGATATAGGTTTTCCACTCCTGGTTTTGCAGTTTGACATCTACCCCCAGGTTCTTCTTCCACATCGAAGCCACCGCAATCGCGATTTTCTGATGATTCTCTGAAGTGTTATACAACAGGGTCAGCTTCAGTGGACGCTGAGGACCATACCCCGCCGCCTGCAGCAAGGTTTTGGCCTGCGCGTTTAGCTCCTGCTGCGACATCTGCTCAAATGGCGATGTCTCTGGCGTGAAACCTGCCGTCACATCAGGCGTGAAATGCCAGGCTGGTTTTTCTCCCGTACCTAACACTTTCTCCGCCATAATCCGGCGATCGATGGTCATACTCAGCGCCAGACGCACGCGGGAATCGGCGGTCGGACCCTTTTGCGTGTTAAATGCATAGTAATACGTTCCCAGCTGCGGTGGCGTGTATACCTGTCCAGGAATATCCTTGAGCAATTTCTGGTACAGGTTTTTCGGGAACGACTCGGTGATATCAATATCACCTGCCAGGTAGCGTTTGGTGGCGGAAGACTCCTGGTTGATCGGAATAAACGTCACTTTTTGAAGAACAGTTTTCGCGTTATCCCAGTAGTGGGTATTCGGCACAACGACCAGCTTCTCATTCACCACACGATCTTTCAGCACATAGGCACCATTGCCCACAAGGGAGCCCGGACGCGTCCACTCTTTACCGCTTTCGACGTTCGCTTTCTGAACCGGATAGAACGCGAAGTTTGCCGTCAGGTTGCTAAACCACGGCAGCGGTTTATCGAGCTGAACACGTAACGTTCTGGCATCCACCGCCGTTACCCCCAGCGTATCGGGCGCGGCTTTGCCATCAATAATCGCCTGAGCGTTGTTAATGCCTGCCAGAGCAGCAAACCAGGCAAACGGCGAGGTGGTTTTCGGGTCAACCAGACGCTGCCAGCTGTAGACAAAATCCTGCGCCGTGACCGGCGTGCCGTCAGACCATTTTGCATCATCACGCAGGGTAAATGTCCAGATGCGGTTATCGTTACTCTGCCAGCGCGTCGCCACGCCCGGCGTCAACTCCCCTTTCTCATTCTGATTAACCAGGCCTTCAAACAGATCGCGAATCACCTGAATCTCGGGTAGCCCCACGGCCTTGGCCGGGTCCAGTGTCGCGGGTTCGTCTTTGATGTGTCTGACCAGTTCCTGTTTTTGCGCCAGCACCGTCCCCTTTGGCACATCAGCAGCGTAAGAAAATGACGATAGCCCGCAAAGGCACAGTGCAGAAAAAAGCAGCGAAACAGGATGCTTCATGAGATCCCCTTTAGAAATCGGTAATACGCGAATGCGTAATTATTTGTTTCGAAACGGCGAAATGCAAATACCTTAAGCCGGAAAGGTGATATCTGGCAATCTTCGTCCTTCGATGAAACTATTTGATTAAACGTGGGTTTTGCACAACACTGCCAGTAAGCACTTCTTTATCAGGATTTCCTATGGCAGTTACCCGACCAAGAACGGAACGTGGCGCTTTCCCGCCAGGCACCGAACATTATGGCCAGTCTTTCTTAGGTGCACCGCTAATCTGGTTTCCCGCACCGGATGCCGATCGTCATAGCGGCCTGATTATTGCGGGAACGCACGGCGATGAGAACTCCTCGATCGTCACCCTCTCCTGCGCGTTACGCACCCTTGCACCGACACTACGCCGGCATCATGTGATCCTGACCGTCAACCCGGATGGCTGTCAGCTTGGGCTGCGGGCGAATGCGAGAGGGATAGACTTAAACCGCAACTTCCCGGCGGCCAACTGGCGTGCCGGTGAAACGGTATACCGCTGGAACAGCTCGGCTGAAGAGCGTGACGTGGTGTTACTGACGGGAGAAAAACCCGGCTCAGAGCCAGAAACACAGGCGCTCTGCCAGTTAATCCACAAGATCCACCCCGCGTGGGTTGTCTCATTTCACGATCCGCTGGCCTGTATTGAAGATCCCCGTCACTCCGCGCTGGGGCAGTGGCTTGCCGATGCCTTTGCTCTGCCTCTGGTCAGCAGCGTCGGCTATGAAACACCGGGGTCATTTGGTAGCTGGTGCGCCGATCTGGACTTGCACTGCATCACCGCTGAATTCCCCCCGATATCTTCCGACGAAGCCAGCGAAAAATACCTGAAAGCGATGGTAGATCTTCTGCGCTGGCAGCCTCAGAGATGAAGCACTCCGCTGGTGAAGGTGAGCGCAGGCGAAACGTCAACCGCCAGCCAGGTCGGGCCATCGAGATCGGCAAACCGGACCTGATTCACCAGCGGTAGCGCCGCATTAATCGCCCGGGAAGTACAGAGCATGCATCCCAGCATCAACGTAAACCCCTTCGCCTGTGCCTGCGACGCCAGCGCCAGCGCCTCGGTCAGCCCACCGGTTTTATCGAGTTTGATATTGACCATCTCATAGCAGCCCGCTAAACCGTCGAGACTCTCGCGGGTATGGCAGCTTTCATCGGCGCAGATCGGCAGCGGGTGGATAAAGTTCTTCAATGCCGCATCATCCTGTACGGGAAGCGGTTGCTCCAGCATAGCCACACCCAGATCGGCCAGCAGCTGGCAGCGCGCGGCCAGCCCTTCCGGGTGCCATGACTCGTTGGCGTCGACAATCAGCGTGGCGTCCGGCACCGCCGCGCGAATGGCGACCATGCGTTCACTGATCAAGCGATCGTCGAGTTTCACCTTCAGCAGCGTGGCACCAGCCTCAAAGAGCGCTTTTGCGCTGGCGGCCATCTGCTCCGGCTCGCCAATCACCACGGTTTGCGCGGTCACCACTTTCTCCGGAAGCGTCACGCCGACCAGCGACGGTAAGGATATCTGCTGCCTCGCCGCCTCAAGACTCCACAGCGCACAGTCAATTGCATTACGGGCCGCCCCGGCAGGTAAACGCTGCTGTAACGCCTCACGCGTCAACCCGGTTTGCAGGTCAGGTACCAGGGTCATAATTTGCGCCATCACCGAGGCAAGGCTTTCTCCGTAGCGAGGATAAGGCGTGCATTCACCAACCCCTTTAACCCCTTCTTCTTCTATTTCGACCACCACCACGCAGGCTTCACTTCGGCTGCCACGGGAGATCACAAACGGGGAATGCAATGGCCAGGCTTCTTCATAGACCTTAACGCTTCTCATCACTGACTCCTTGCAGCCCGGTAAGGCGAAAAAATTGGTTTGCCGTGTTATCCGCTGATGGCATACACTAGCCTCGACGTTAACTATATGTAAACAGGAAGATATCTATGTCACAACTCGTTCATTTCCAGGGCAACCCGGTTGCTGTAGCAGGTTCCATTCCTCAGGCTGGCAGCAAAGCGCAGGCGTTTACTCTGGTGGCTAAAGATCTGTCTGACGTCACACTGAGCCAGTTTGCTGGCAAACGCAAAGTACTGAACATTTTCCCAAGCATTGATACCGGCGTCTGTGCCGCATCCGTGCGTAAATTCAACCAGCTGGCCACTGAAATGGACAACACCGTGGTGTTGTGCGTTTCAGCAGACCTGCCATTCGCGCAGTCCCGTTTCTGTGGTGCTGAAGGTCTGAGCAACGTCATTACCCTTTCAACTCTGCGCAGCCCGGATTTCCTGGAAAAATACGGCGTTGGCATTGCTGAAGGCCCACTGAAAGGCCTGGCGGCGCGTGCCGTGCTGGTAATCGATGAAAACGATAACGTCGTGTTCAGCGAACTGGTCAACGAAATCACCACCGAACCTGACTACACCGCTGCGCTGGAATCACTGAAAGCCTGATTATTTACAGGCATTTTATAAAGCTTAGCAATGTAATGAAATAAAAGGTTTATTTAAGAATAGACCTTGCGTTCCAAACCTCGCCGATGCGGGGTTTTTTATTGCCTCAATAGCTGAATCGTTAAAGCATAAACGTTCTAAAATCACATATATCATGAAATAAAAACGTTCTATTCTCACCATAACGAGATCGCTCACGCATAATAAAGGTTTAAAAACCGCAATTTCTCCGCCAGTGAAGCCCGTCACATTTCCCTTCTCCCCTAAACATTAGATTTGCTTACGTGATAAAAAATCGTTTCAGCAAAAGGGATTAAATATGAAGATTAAACTGGCTTTTACGGTCCTTGCGGTACTGATATCTGGACACGCCGCCGCTAAAACTTGGGTGCTGACAAGCGCTGAAAGCGGCGTGGATAAAGGAAACTGGAAAATTTCCAGCGATGAGCTGAAGTTTAAGGGACAGCCTTTCAGCATCGAGCAAAAAGTCCTGCATGGTGGCAAGCAGGAAGGCAGCAAGGTAATTGTTATCAGCAGCAAAAATGGTCTGACAATTACCCTCAGCCCAACGCGTGGGATGAATCTGCTGCATGTCGAAGGCTTTGGTACCCGAATGGGGTGGGATTCGCCTGTCAAAGAGGTGGTGAATCCGGCCTATATCAATCTGGAGAGTCGAAACGGACTTGGCTGGCTGGAAGGTTTCAACGAAATGATGGTTCGTTGCGGCTATGAATGGACAGGCCACCCGGTCACGGCTGACGGGCAGATTTATACCCTGCACGGCAAGGCGGGAAATACGCCTGCGTCGCAGGTGGAAGTCGATGTTGCTGATGCCGCACCGCATGAAATTCGTATTCGCGGATTAATCAGAGAGAGCACGTTTAAAAAAGCAGATCTGCAGACGATGACCGAACTGCGTTACGTACCGGGCAGCAACCAGTTCAGCCTGCATGATGTTCTGACTAACCATGCTGATTATCCTCATGATTATCAGATTATCTATCACAGCAACTTTGGTACGCCAATCCTCGAAGAAGGTGCCCGCTTCCTTGCGCCGGCCGCCAGCATTGGTCCTTTCAATGACTATGCCAAAGCGGGTCTGGATAACTGGCAAACCTACGCTGGCCCCACTCAGGGCTTTGATGAAATGGTCTTCAATATCAAACCGCTCGCGGATAATAATCATGAAACCCTGGCGGCAGTGGTCAATAAAGCGGGAGACAAAGGTGCGTCAATTCAGTTCGACACGCGGCAGTTGCCTGTCCTGACCTTATGGAAAAATACCGATACGCTCAAACAGGGCTATGTCACGGGTATTGAGCCGGGAACCAGCTACGCCTATCCCGTCACCATTGAACGCGAGCAGAAACGCGTTAAGCAGCTACAACCTGGCGCCAGCACGCAATTCGACCTGACCTATACCCTGCTTCATAGCAAGGAACAGGTGAAAGAGGTTGAACAGAAAATTGCGGGGATTCAGGGAGAGACAAAAGTCGAGGTAGATACCACGCCTCTGGCGAAAGAGTAAGTGCGAAAAAAAGCCTCTTTACAGAGGCTTTTATCGTTATTCGTCACCCTTCTTGTGGTTGAGTCCATATTCACGAAGCTTATTCGCAATCGCGGTATGGGATACCCCCAGGCGTTTTGCCAGCTTACGCGTGCTTGGGTAGCTGCGATAAAGCTGTGTCAGCACGGAACGCTCGAAACGGCTCGTAATATCATCCAGCGAGCCTTCCATCGCCTCTTCGCCCACCGATACCGTACCAGCATCGTAATCCGGTAACAGGATATCCTGTGGACGCAACTCGTACCCTTCCAGCTGCGTCAGCGCACGATAAACGGCGTTTTTCAGCTGACGAATATTCCCCGGCCAGCCGTAGCGCGTCAGCACCGTACCCAGATCGGCTGACAGTTTCGGACGCGGAACCCCCTGCTCGTCGGCGAAGCGTGCCACAAACAGCTCCGTCAGCGGAATGATATCTTGTGGACAATCGCGCAGCGGCGGAATGTTTAGCGTCAACACGTTCAGTCGATAGTAGAGATCTTCCCGGAACATCCCTTTCTGTACCAGCTCAACGAGGTTTTTCTGGGTGGCACAAATTACGCGCACATCCACGTGAACTTCGTGATCCTCCCCTACGCGACGGAAGGTCCCATCGTTCAGGAAGCGCAGCAGTTTGGCCTGCATGCGCGGCGACATTTCGCCAATTTCGTCCAGCAGCACGGAGCCGCCGTTCGCCTGCTCGAAGAAGCCTTTTTTGCCTTCCGGGGCGTGACCAAACAGCTCGCTTTCGACCGCATCCTCAGGAATAGAGGCACAGTTCAGCGCCAGATACGGTTTTGCCGCGCGTGGGCTGGCAAGATGCACGGCGTGGGCCAGCAGATCCTTCCCGGTCCCGGTATCGCCGGTAATCAGCAGCGGCGCGGTCAGGCTGGCGAGCTTACGGGCCTGATCGACCACATGACGCATTTTCGGGCTGACGGCAATGATCTGGCTGAACGCTCCCACATCCTGGCTGGAGAGATTTTGCAGCTGACGGCCCATCCGCACGGTAGAGCGCAGCATGATAACGGCCCCGGTCAGAACGCGAGTGTCGTTCTCTCCTTTCAGGTACACCGGCGTAATCTCCATCAGGAAATTTTGCCCGTTGATCACCACATGCTCGCTATGCGTATTTTGCGGGTTGCTGTCCAGCCAGCGCTGGAAATTAAACCCCGGGATCAGCTGCGCGGCATGGTGATGGGTGAGCTTGTCCTGGCTCTGGGCGAACAGCTGGCAGCTCGCATGGTTTACCCGCTCAACTTTGCTTTTCAAATCCAGTGACAGGAAGGGCTCTGGCATGGCTTCAAGCAAGGCGCTCAGTGCGAGGTGCTCACGCTCAGACGGCATCCAGGGAATGGTGCGTACATCCGTAACGCCAGCGATACGGCGGATTTCAGCCATCAGGCTGCTAAAAGTATTAAATTCAATTTCGGCAAAATTGAGGTAAATTCGCCCGACAGGATCAATCTCAATGCCACGTAAATCAATGCTACGTAAAACAAGGAGATCGAGTAACTCGCGGGTCAGACCGAGACGGTCTTCACAGAAGACTTCAAGACGCATGGGAAATTCACCGTTTTAAGCCAATAACCTTAAAATGATATGTCAGAACACGGTGATGCGGAAGATGGCTGTCAAGAAAGATTGACAGCCAGCACGATAAGTAAACAAACCGGTTACTGAACCGGTTTTTTATTGAGCGTCTCTTTGAGCTGCCCAATCAATTCACGACGAAAATCGCCCAGGCGCGGTTTATCTCCGTCGATCCACGGCAGTGGTCGGCAGACTTCCATCGCTTTAATGCCCAGACGTGCGGTTAACAACCCTGCCCCAATTCCCTGCGCGGCACGCGCTGAGAGACGGGCCGCCAGATCCTGCGACATCCAGTCCATGCCGACTTCGCGCACCAGCTCACTGGCACCGGCAAAGGCGATGTTCAACAACACCAGCTTAAAGAGCCGCAGCCGACTGTAGTAGCCAAGCTCAATACCGTAAAGACTGGCGATACGGTTTATCAGGCGCAGGTTACGCCAGGCGATGAACGCCATATCCACCAGCGCCAGCGGGCTGACCGCGATCATCAGCGTTGATTCCGCCGCAGAGCGGCTAATCTCGCGCCGCGCCTGAGCATCCAGCACTGGCTGCACCATATGCGAATAGAGCGTCACCACCTCCCGGTCATTTTGCGTTTCGTGAATGGCGGCATACCAGCGCTGCAGTGCCGGGTGCGACTGGTCAATCCCCGCCTGCGCCGCCAGCTTTTCGCAGAATGCCCGACCCTTTCCGGTACCGTGGCTGTGCAGCAGATCGCGTGCTTCATCCCGTTCATGCGCACGCTGCCTCAGACGCCACAGTCGACGCCACTCGGTGACAACCGACCCTACGCCAGCCCCCACGATCAACGCCCCCGCGGCACAACCGCCCAGCGCCACCCAGTCCTGGGTTTGCCAGGCGTTGACCCCCCATTGCACGCCTTGTCCCACCACGCTTACGCCGAAGAGCGCCAGCCCGGCCGTAACCATCTTACGCCACAGGCTACGTTTCGGACGTAAAGCAGCCTCAACGACCGCTTCCGCCTGGCCCTCCTCAACGGACGGCTCGTCAGTCAGGGCCGGAGCAAAATGTTCTGCCTGCTCGCCGCTGAACGTCTGCGCCGTTTTAAAGGCCTCCTGCTGCGCCTGCTCAAGCGTCCCGGTAAAATCAATGCGGGGTTTTAACGGTTCCGTCATCGCAATTTATCTCCAATCAAAAACTCCAGCGCCGCATCCAGACGAATGTGCGGTAATGGCTGATCGACGGTCATGACCTGTGGGCGGAAGGCTTCAAACTGGAAGCCCTGACTCTGCCAGAATGCCTGCCCCGGAAGGCGTGCAGGCACTTCGCCCGGATACACGGTCAGCGGTTCGCCGTCGCTGAGGCGATTCCCGCGCAGGGCCGGGATTTTCTCGCCGTTAAGATCAATCAGCCCACTTTGCGTCGCCTGTACGGAAGCCAGCCCAAGACAATCCATGCTGATCCCTTCGAACGCCGCATTTTGCCAGGCGTCCTGCACCAGTTGCTGTAACAGCGACACCATGTTGGCATGCTGATCAACCGTTACGTGATCGGCTTTGGTGGCCGCAAACAGCAGTTTGTCGATCACCGGGGAAAAGAGGCGGCGAAACAGCGTACGCTGTCCGTAGTGAAAACTTTGCATCAGTTGCGTCAGCGCCAGGCGCATATCGTTGAAAGCCTGCGGCCCGCTGTTGAGTGGTTGCAGGCAGTCCACCAGCACAATCTGACGATCGAAACGTAAAAAGTGGTTTTTATAAAAACCTTTCACCACTTTTTCACAGTAGTAGTTGTAGCGCTCGCGCAGCATCCCGGCGTTGGTGTGCTTGTCTGCCTGCGCCAGCTTTGCCTCTCCCACGCCATCCACGTCGGGCCACGGGAAGAACTGCAGCGCAGGCGCACCCGCCAGGTCGCCCGGCAAAACAAACCGTCCTGGCTGGATGAAGTGCAGCCCTTCCTGTTTGCACTGATGCAGATAATCCGTCCAGGCTTCGGCAATCGCCGCCAGGCGGTTCTCATCTGCGGGTGCCAGCGGATCTAATCCTGCGCATAACTGCCGCCATTTTGCCGACCACTCCGCGCGGTGACCCTGTAACAAACCGGTCATTTGTCGCGACCAGCTGAGATAATCCTGCGCCAGCATGGGTAAATCGAGCAGCCATTCGCCCGGGTAATCCACAATCTCCAGATAGAGCGTGGAGGTATCCTTGAAGTGGCGCATCAATGATTCATTGGAACGAAAACGCAGCGCGAGACGGATTTCACTCACCCCTCTGGTGGGTGTCGGCCACGCAGGGGGGTCACCGTAAAGCTGTGCCAGCCCTTCATCATAGGTAAAGCGAGGGATACCGAAATCGCGCTGGGGAACGCGCTTAACGCCCAGCAGACGCTCTTCCCGCACCGCACTGAGCAGCGGCAGGCGTGCCCCGGCGTGCAGGTTCAGCAGCTGGTTAACCATCGCCGTGATAAACGCCGTTTTGCCACTGCGGCTAAGCCCGGTGACCGCCAGACGCAAATGGCGATCGACGCCACGGTTCACCAGAGAATTGAGTTCGTTTTTAAGTCGCTTCATCGCCGTCCTTCGTCGCTGGAAGCCTGGAATGACTTGCTTCAGAATACAGTAAATGGGGGCAGATCGTTGATTATCAATTCATAATTATTGCTATTGCCGTTTTTTCTCCAGTAAGATGAACGACATTGCCGTCCCGGAGTGAGTAAGGTGTATGTCACCCACCATCTATGATATTGCGCGCGTTGCTGGTGTTTCTAAATCAACCGTGTCCAGAGTGTTGAATAAACAAACCAATATTTCTCCTGAAGCGCGGGAGAAAGTGCTGAAGGCGATTGAAGAGCTAAATTATCAACCAAATAAACTTGCCCGTGCTCTGACCTCATCTGGCTTTGACGCCATTATGGTGATTTCCACCCGCTCAACAAAAACCACTGCCGGTAATCCTTTTTTCTCCGACGTATTGCACGCCATAACCGCCAAGGCGGAACAGGAAGGATTTGATGTTATTTTGCAAACGTCAAAGAGCAGTGAAGATGACCTGCTAAAATGCGAAAGCAAAATAAAGCAGAAAATGATTAAAGGGGTCATTATGCTGAGTTCGCCCGCTAATGAATCCTTTTTCTCTCGGCTCGATACCTACGGTGTGCCGGTAGTCGTAATCGGTAAAGTCGAAGGCGACTTTCAGAATATTTACTCCGTCGATACCGACAATTTTCGTGACAGCGAGATGCTGACCGACACGTTTATTAAAAACGGACGGAAAAAAATTGCCTGTCTGCATGCGCCACTCGATTATCACGTGTCTATTGATCGTCTCGCGGGTTATAAAGCCAGCCTGGAAAAGGCGAATATTGCTGTTAACCCGGATTGGATCATTGATGGCGGTTATACCCATGAGAGCGCACTTTCAGCGGCCATTACGTTGTTGTCTTCTTCCACCCCACCGGATGCAGTATTCGCCACCGACAGCATGAAATTGCTGAGTCTTTATCGCGCTGCGGATGAGTTAAATTTGATGCTACCTGAGCAGGTTGCCGTGGCGGGTTACAGCGACCCGATGCTCTCCCTGATTCTGACGCCTGCGCCAGCTGGATTTGATATTCCCACCCGCAAGCTGGGCGAAGAGAGCTGCGACCTGCTTTTCAGGCGTATCTCCGGTAAACCCGCCCCGCATAAGGTGCTGATTGAAACCCACTTTTCGTTCGCTGATTCTCTTCGCTAAAACCAGGGGCTGATAGCCCCTGGTGAACAGCCGATCAGAAGGCGTAATTCACGCCCACGCCCGCATAGTGGAATCGATCGCTTTCGCCTTCATCGTGGTTTTCCCATTCATAGGCATACTCCAGCGTCATTGAAAGACCGTTATTGAAATCGTAGGCATAAAGCAGGCCCAGACGGTTGAAATCATGCCCTTCACGCTCAGGATCGTCTTGCCAGTCCCAGTTTGACCAGCGGTCGAGTCCCAGGCGGGTATACGGCGTCAGCGTGGTATTACCTAATGAAATGGGTAAATAGGCGCGGATCTCCTGCGTTGAAAACTCACCGTTATTACGTGAACTGTCCATATTGAAACCGCGCTCTAAATAGTAATTCACTTTTGCAGCGAAGGTTTCATTGATGGTCCAGGTAAAGCCCGTTTCTGTTTCAACGCGACTGTCGGCATAACCCGTTTTTTCCTGGTCGTTGGCAAATTGATACATGGCAAACCAGCCGCCGAAACGCCAGTCATCGCTTAACTTAATATCCCAGTCTGGTTGTATTTTGTAGCGCTGCATATTCGCGCTACCGTCTTTCGCGCCGTGTTCATCTTTGAAATGATAACCGTAATTACGGAAGCCGCCGGTCAGGCCGAGGGTAAAATCATCGGTTCCAATAAAACGATAGCGCAGCTCGAATTCGGGACGATCAAAATAGGTCCCGCGGGTCATACTGCTGTAATCAACGGGGCCTTCCTGATACATGGCAAGGGAAATCGTCCACGCATCCCATGTGGCGTTAAACCACACGGAGGGTTCATATAATCCGTCTTTATCATCTCCCTGACCTTCGACGTTTTCAATTTCATACATGGCACCTATATTAAAATTCCAGTGTGGTGCCGTTTCTGAGGCGTGTGCGTAGCTAACCCCTGCGCATAGAATAAGCGCAGCACTTCTTAGTAGAGAACTCATTAAAATATTCCTTTATAATGGACAAACAAAAAAACCGGAAATTAATATTTCCGGCGAACATTTTTATTATCTGATTGCCGCTTCTGTTTCCGCGTCAAAAAAATGACACTTATTCATATCGAACTGAATGCCGATATTATCCCCTGCAGCATAATCAGTGGCAGCCCCTGCCCGGACGACCAGTTCGTGGCCCCCGACGGTGGCATACAGCATAAATTCAGCACCGGTCAGTTCGGCAACGCTGATTTTGGCGGCAATCGCCTCACCGCTGGCTTGCGAGGTGAAAATATCCTCCGGTCTGATGCCAAAGACCACGGCTTTACGTTGATATCCCTGAGCGTTAAGTACCGAGAGCATATCTTCGGGGATCTCCAGACGCAGCGTTTCCGTCACGAAGTAGCGTTCATTGATCGCCCCCCGAATAAAGTTCATTGCTGGCGAACCAATGAAACCTGCCACAAACATATTTGCCGGTTCGTTATAGACCTGCTTCGGCGCGCCCACCTGCTGAATGTATCCATCTTTCAGGATCACAATGCGGGTTGCCATCGTCATGGCTTCGGTCTGATCATGCGTCACATAAATCATGGTGGTATTCAGCTTTTGATGCAGCTTGCTGATTTCGGCACGCATTTGAACACGCAGTTTGGCGTCAAGGTTTGAGAGCGGTTCATCCATCAGGAAGACGCCCGCTTCACGCACAATCGCCCTGCCTAACGCCACGCGCTGGCGTTGGCCACCCGACAACGCACCGGGCTTACGCTTGAGGTAATCGCGCAGCCCAAGAATCTGAGCGGCCCAGTTAACGCGCTCTTCAATGACGGCAGGCGCGATCTTCTGCATCTTCAGCCCAAATGCCATGTTGTCGTACACCGTCATATGGGGATACAGCGCATAGTTCTGAAAGACCATCGCAATATCACGGGACTTGGCCGGGACATCATTCATACGCACGCCGTCAATCACCAGCTCACCGGCGCTGATCTCCTCCAGCCCGGCAATCATGCGCAGCGTCGTCGATTTACCGCAGCCCGATGGCCCGACGAAAACGATAAATTCTTTATCCTCAATGTCGAGGTTGAAATCTTTGACCACATGGACCTGGTTGTCATAGATTTTCTGGATATGTTTTAGCGAAAGTTGCGCCATTCTTAATTCCTTATCAGTACCGTCCGGGAAGCCCAGAAATCTGTCAGGCATTTCCAGGTCAGCTCCCGCGTTGAATGAAGTTGAAGTCCCGCATGGTTGAGGCCTGCCCCTATTCCCACCGACAACATCCCTGCGGCGTTGATCGCCTCAACGCCGGAGGCGGCATCCTCAATCCCGATGGCCTCCTCCGGGAGGACGTTAAGACCCGCGCAGGCGGCAAGGAAGATTTCCGGGTCCGGTTTGGAGCGGGCAATACGGGACGCATCGGCACAGAAATCAAACGCCCTGTGGATCCCCAGCGCCTGCAAAATGCCGGGAGCGTTGAGTGAAACGGACGCCAGCCCAATTTTGACGTTTGCCGCGCGTATGTCGGCCAGCACCTCACGAATGCCCGGGAGCAGTGACGCTTGCGTAAGCGAAGCCAGCGACTGTACATAGAGCGCATTTTTTTTACGCGCAAGCGCCAGGCGCTGCTGTTCGTCGAACGCGTCTTCTTTGCCACCGTGACGCAGGATCCGCTGCAGGGAATCCATGCGGCTAATCCCTTTCAGCGTTTCATTGAAGGCTTCATCAATGGTGATCCCGACCTCCTTCGCGACAGCGCGCCAGGCCAGGAAGTGCAGATGAGCGGTGTCGGTGATCACCCCATCCAGATCGAATACAACGGCCTTAAGGTTCATCTCTCCCCTCCGTGGTAGCGGTCCCAGTAACAGACGTAAGAAAATCCTTGCAGGACAAGACCTGCCGTCCCGAAAGCTGGAGGGTTTTACCCCAGAGCGTTAGCGTGACGGGAGCAGAACTGGTCACCGTAAGTGCCTCTTTCGTTACTATGAAGTGCAGCTGCGCATTCTGCCAACGCAGCGGAAACGCCATCCTTTGCCAGTGCGCAGGCATCCTGGGTGCCAGATGTAACTCCCCGTCCACGATCTGCAGCCCGGCAAATCCCTGAATAACGCCTGACCAGATCGCACCCGTTGCGGCAGCATGGATACCGTCATCACTGCTGTGCGGATCGTCGCCCAGATCGATGGCAATGCCATCACGCCAGAAGGCGTAAGCCCCTTCTGTATCACCACAGCGCGCGTTCACAATGCCGTGGATGGCTTTGCTCAGGGATGAGTCATGAATTGTGCGCGGCTCATAGAATGCCAGGTTGGCCGCGCACTGCTGCGGCGTAAAGCGTTCCGGCAACAGGTAATTAAGCATTACCACGTCGGCCTGTTTGAGGATCTGCATCTCGTTAACTTCAGCGCGCGAGTAATCCAGCAGAATGGTCTGCTTGCCCGCTTTGGCTTTATAGCGGCTCAGATCGATCGCTGGTTTGGACATGAAGGTGTCATCCTGCGGTATGACCCCGTCGGCGTTAGCCTCGGGCAGCCATAAGCGCGACAGGAACCGTTGCGCATTTTCCGTAAAACGCGCATCTTCACGCTCAAACATTGACATAAACCGGCAGGCACTGGCGACGTTGTGCCACGCCAGATAGTTGGTGTAGGCGTTGTTATTCACGTGCTCCGTGTATTCATCCGGCCCAATCGCGTCATGGATCTCCAGACGGTCGCCAACTTCCTTCGCGCGTCCCATCCAGAACAACGCGGTTTCCATGAGCAGCGTCAGGCCTTCATTGCGCATAAAGGCGTCATCGTGCGTTGCCTGCCAGTAGGCGACAACGGCCCACGCGATATCCGCCACGATATGATGTTCAGCCAGCGCGGAGGCCACTTTCTGACGAACGCCCGTGCGGATGTTGATCGCTGCGAATTCCGGCGTCTCTTCCTGACCGCTCGCGGCACTCTCCCAGGGGAACAAGGCGCCTGGCCAGCCGTTCCGGCGTGCTTTTTCCCGGGCCCCCGGCAGGTTAAGCCAGCGGTAGCGCAGCAGACGGCGGGCAACCTGTGGTCGGGTAAAGAGATGGAAAGGCAGCAGGAAAATTTCGGTGTCCCAGAACACGTGGCCTTTATAGCCCTCCCCGGTCAGGCCTTTGGCCGCAATACTGCTCCGTTCATCATGGGCAGGCGTCATGGCCGTGAGGTGCCAGACCGCGTAATCCAGCGCCAGCTGATCCTGATGTTCGGTCGACATGACGTCCACCCGGCAGTCATGCCAGATCTTTTTCCAGGCGCACGCCGTGCTTTCGAGTAACGCGGCATACCCTCTTGTCGCGCAGGTTTTGAGCTCAGCCAGAGCATTGCGGGCAAACGTGTCCTGTGAAAGCGCTTTATCGCTGCGATGCGTCACCCAGACCAGCTTCTCAAGCGTGACAGTGTCACTCTGAGCGACCTTTACGGCGTGATGAACCGTGATACGCCGGTTTTTCGCGGTAAAGCAGCTGTCGCTGGTGGTTGAGAGACGACAGCATGCCGATATCACCACATCCGCAGCGCGATCCTGCGTTTCATACACGCCCTGCATGTAGTGCTGGTCAAAGACTCTGACCGAGATTTCATCCAGATGCTGACGGCCGCTGTTGGTTTGCGTCGCATCAATCCCCGTGCTCAGCATAACGTCTGATGAGGCATCCAGCGGAGTGACGGAGAGCTGCATTGCCACCAACGGCAGTTGATCCAGTGAGACAAAACGGCGGCTTTCCACACGGTAGCGCTTTCCGTCTGGCGAGCGCCACACTACGCGACGACGCAGTTCGCCATTGGCAAAATCCAGCTCCCGCTGCCAGTCAATAATCTCCCCTGACAGCAAGGTGAAATTGATGCCGTCCAGTTCGATATCCATGCCGATGATGTCAGGCACGTTGATCAGTTCGTTGGTCTCATTACGACCAGCACGATGATAAAGCCCGGCAAGATACATTCCCCGGGTCTGCTGCGTGTAGTTTTCCTCATGCGCCGCACGTATGCCCATATAGCCGTTGCCGCAGGCCATGATTGACGCGTATTTATTGAGGCTATGAGGGCAAAAACCCGGATCGTTTAATACAGACAGGTTCAGCATAACGTTACGCTTTCCCCTTTTTCTGCCGCCTCGTACAGTGCGGCGACCAGTTGCTGGATCACCAGACCTTGTTCGGCATCGGCAATCATAACCGGCTCTCCCATGACATGACGGACAAACGCATCCATGCTGCGTAAATGCCGCTGATCGTCTGCCTCTTCGCGCAGGGTTAGGGTCTGCAAAACTCCACCCTCATCGGTGTAAATGTGGGCCGGGAACAGCGTTGCCCCCGCTTTTTCACCGCAAAAGGCGACATTCATGATGGACTGCTCGCGGATATTGAGGGCAAAGGAGGTATCCAGACGCAGAATGCCGCCATTGCAAAATTCAATCGTCCCGAACAGGGCATCTTCAACGGTAAACTGTGCAGGATCCCATTCACCAAACTGGCCACTGTTTTTGCGGTTTCCCAGTTTTTGAAAGCTGTGGGCCGTCACGCGTTTTACCGCCGGGAAACCCAGTACATACATCGCGGCGTCGAGCATATGGATCCCAATATCAATCAGCGGCCCGCCCCCCTGCAGTGCTTTATTGGTGAAAACGCCCCAGCCGGGAACGCCGCAGCGGCGCAATGCCTGCGCCGTAGTGAAGTAGATTTCACCCAATGTCCCGTTTATTACCGCCTCACGCAGCAGTTGCGTATCACGTGCAAAGCGGTGGTGAAAATCATAGGCCAGCACTTTTCCCGCCGTTCGGGCCGCCACACGCATCCGGTCGGCTTCATGTGGCGTCATGGCTGGGGGTTTTTCGCACATTACATGGCAACCGGCTTCCAGGGCTGCCATCGCATGTTCAAAATGAAAACGGTTGGGCGAACAGACGCTCACCACATCCGGTTTGACCGCCTGCAGCATTTCATTCACGTCCTGCCATGCCGACGGAATGGCATGGCGTTCAGCAAACGCCTGAGCCTGTTCAGGATGGCTGTCCATGACAGCCACCATCTGAACATCACTGCGCGTGGAGTAATACGAGGCATGCACTTTGTCCGCGACCTGCCCGGCACCAATAATGGCGACACGCAGAGGCGAAGGTGTTAAGGCACTCATCACGCTGGTCATCCTTAGCATTCACGCAGATAAGTGAGAGAATCCTGATAGGCCTTCGCAGGATCGTCAGCGCGAACGCGGCACTCGTAAACAACGTAACCCTGATAACAATCGGCACGCAGCTGGTCGAACAGAGCGGCAAAATCAAGAGAGCCGCTTCCCGGCTGATAACGATGGTTATCGGCAATATGCACATGGCCCAGCAGGTCGCGGTTCTGGTGCAGCGCTTCCGTCAGCGAGTCTTCTTCAATATTCATATGATAGAAATCGCCGATAATCTGAACATATTTCAGCCCATTCTCTTCGATGTAACGACGTGCATCCGCGAGGGTGTTGATCATGTGATCCTGATAGCGGTTCAGCGGCTCCAGGTAAACGGTGGTGCCGGTGCGCGCCGCCACCTCGTCCAGTTGGCGCAGCGAGGCGCTCACCGCCTTGCGGTCTCCTTCAAGGCTACGCGGCGACGTCATCGGCGGCAGGCGGAAGGTAAACATCCCCCAGGCGGCAGGAACCACGATTCCTTTACCGCCCACCTCTGCTAACGCTTCAAGGATGCGTTCGATCTGCGTTAATCCGTTCAGGCGACGCTCTTCGATGAAGTCACCAATCCAGCCATCGTACCCGCCGCAGGCCGTGGTAACCGGCAGCCCTGTAGCCTTAATGGCCGCTTTAATCTCTTCAAGGTTCTCCACCAGCAGCTTGCCGTCTATCTCATACCCATCAAAGCCCATGGCCTTGATGTATTGAAATTTTTCCAGGTTATTTGTCGGGAAAAAGGCCTGGTTTTGCGTTGCGATTTTCATTTTCATGCTCTCCATAGCTCAGAACGTGACGCCCATTTTGATACTCAGTTCAGGATGCTGATCGACATAGGTCATGTAGCTCTCAGCGCTGGTGGTAAACGTTACGACCGGGTCGATTAAATCTTCGCAATTGAGATAGCCGTTCATCAGCAATTCCCAGCAGGTCTCTTCAATACGCTTACGGTTCCAGCGTGGGTAATCAGGATTTGGCTCACTGCAGGCGCGGGAGAAGACAATTTTCGCATTATTGAAATGCGCTTCGCGCCCCAGGTTAAAGCCTTCCGCGAACGGTTTCGCAAAGGCCACGTATGAGATGGTGCCGCCGTACGCGAGTCCGCGCAGCGCAGACTGCAGCGCATCAGCAAAGCCGCTGGTTTCGATAATCACATCCGCGCCCTGCTTGCCGGTCAGTTTTTTGATTTCCAGACCAACATCCGTGCCAATCGGATCCAGACAGTGGTCTGCCCCATGGCGACGGGCAATGTCGCAGCGGTGCGCGATAGGATCGACACCGATAACGATTGACGCACCGGCTTTCTTTGCCAGCTGGATGGCGATCTGA
Source organism: Enterobacter sp. 50793107 (assembly GCF_001463365.1). Taxonomy (NCBI): domain Bacteria; kingdom Pseudomonadati; phylum Pseudomonadota; class Gammaproteobacteria; order Enterobacterales; family Enterobacteriaceae; genus Enterobacter; species Enterobacter sp. 50793107. The sequence continues at coordinate 19,410 of NZ_LNII01000168.1, forward strand.
CCAATCGCGCCAAGCCCAACGACGACGACAAAATCCCCTACCCGCACATTGGCATCACGTACGCCGCTCATTGCGAATTGTGCCGGGTCGTAGCAGACCGCATTTTTCCAGGAGGCGCCCTGAGGCATTTTGCGCAGTTTGTAGTTGTTGACGGCATTCACAATGACCGTTTCCTGTAGCGGTCCATAACAGCAAACGCGGTCTCCGACACGGTATTCCGTTACGTCAGCGCCGCACTCAATGATGTCCCCGACGATCATGTTCCCGAGCTGGAATTTACCAAACTCGATCCCGCGAGCCGCCCCCTCTTCACGCGGCGTAAACAGTTGCCAGTCAGGGTTAAACTCTTCGTCGATAAACGGACTCGCCGCCCTGAAATCCACCACTTCGGTGCCGTGTTTCGGTGCGCCAAAGCGGGCGCGAATTTTCACTTCATGAACGGCAACGGGACGGTCTTCATATTCGACCAGCGCTGCCACACGCGGCGCTGTCGCAACTAACTTCTTCATTACTCACTCCTTGTTAAAATTGGCCGCCTCAGCCCTTAACGCCACCGGCGGTCAAACCACTTTTAATAAAACGTTCAGACAGCGCATACATAATGACCACCGGCAGTGCCGTCACCAGCGATGCCGCCATCATGCGGCCCCAGATGTAATCTGGCGTACTGAAAAGGGTGTTCAGCCCTACCGGCAAGGTGAAGTTGCTGGCGCTGGACAGGAAAATGGAGGCAAACAGATAGTCGTTCCACGCCACCATGAAGCAGTAGACAAAGACCGACACCAGACCCGAAATCGCTAACGGAACGGTAATGCGAAAGATGATTTGCAGGCGGTTAAGGCCATCCATCATCGCGGCTTCTTCTATTTCGTCCGGGATAGTGTCGAAATAGCTGCGCAGCATAAACACCGCCGTAGGTAACGTCTGAGTCACCATGGTGATAATCAGCGCCAGTTCGGTGTCATAGATGCCGAGCGCGGTGATGATTTTGAACAGCGGCACCACCAGCAGAATCCCTGAAAACATGTAGACGGTGTAGAAGCTGGCGTTGATCGTCGTACGCCCTTTAAAACGCAGTTTGGATAAGGCGTAAGCCCCCAGCGTGCCGAGAAACACGGCAACGATCGACGAGGTCAGTGACACCACCATGCTGTTACGGAAGTAATCCACAAACGGGAAAATCAGCGGGTTAAAGATGTCGATGTAATGCTGTAACGTCCACTCCTGCGGCAGAATGGTCGGATGCAGCGATATCGCCTCTCTGGCGCTTTTAAAGGAGGTCATCAGCATCACGAAAAATGGGAACAGCGTGATAATCAGGAACGCCACGAGCCCAAGGTAAAAGCCTATACGACCCAGTACGCGTTTATTTGTTGCCATTGAGATTTACCCTTTTTCTGGTCAGCAGAATGACGGCGAAAATGATCACAAACAGCACCACTGAGATAGCCGCAGCTTTACCCAAATCGTTAAAGGCAAACGCCGTTTTGTAGAGATAGACGCCCAAAATATCGACTTTGGTAGTCAGCAGGTACACGTCCGCAAACATGTAAAACATCCAGATAGTTCGCAGCGTGATGACCGTGGCCAGCACCGGCATAATCGCGGGCAGCGTGACGATGCGAAAACGTTGCCAGCCATTCGCACCATCCATTTCTGCGGCTTCGTATAACGATTTATCAATCGTTTGTAAGATCGCGAGAAACGAGATAAATGCATACGGGAAGTAGCGCCAGATGGCGAATAGCACCACCAGCACAAAGCTGCTGCCGGGGTTGTCGAACCACAACGGTGCCTGGTCATACAGATGCAGCAGGTCTACCCCCAGGTAGTTCACGATGCCGTAGCCGTTGTTGAACATGTATTTCCAGGCAAACACCAGTGAAATAGACGGCGTGACGTAAGATAAAATCACCAGCGAACGCGCCGTTTTGCGCAGCCGAAACTCCCGGTTAAAGAAGATGGCGACAGCCAGCCCTAGCCCCGTGCTACCTATCACCACCAGGGCCGTATACCAGAAGGTCATCCACAGGGAGTGCCAGAACGCTGCATCACTCAAAATACGGATGTAGTTATCCAGCCCAACAAACACCGCGCTAATGCGCGGGTTGAGCGGCAAGCGTAAGAAACTGATTTCAATGTTGGAAATCATTGGCCAGGCCACAAGGCCCCCCAGCAAAATCAGGCTGGGGGCCAACAGCAGCATGGCGAAAGGCATATCTGAACGACCAGAAAACAACGTCTTCATAATTTCCTTCCGCAGAAGCGCTCCTATCGTTGTGAAACCAGGTCAGTCAGGCGTTTCTGGCTGTTGCTTAACGTGGTGTTGAGGTCTTGCTGACCCACCGTCACGTTATGCACCATCGAACTGATGATGCCGGAACCTGTCACGTCGCCCATGCGGGTAAAGTTTTTGTCGCCCACGGCCCCAAATACCTGCACATTCGGGAACTGTGCGATCAGCTCATACGGCAGTTGACCAAAGGCTTTGATGACCTCGTTGTTTTTCCAGCTCTCGGTATCCACCACCAGTTTGTTCACCGGTAACGCCGCCCCCGGAGACATCATGACCCAGTCCGAGGCGTTTTGAGCCTGCTCCATCCAGGTCACAAATTTCTCAGCGGCTTTGGTTTCTTCTTCAGTCTGGCCGGTCGTGATCGTCAGCGACGTCACCATGCCGTAAACCGCAGACGATTTTTCCGTTGGAACCACGAAGCCCAGGTTGGCAGGATCCCCTTCTTTAAACACGGCAGGCAGAATGTAGGTGGAGTAAACCGCCATTGGCGCGGAACCGTTCATGAACGCGTCTTTGATCTCCATGACGTCGTTCGAGCCTGGCATCGTGTTCTTCGCCAGTTCTTTATAAAACGCCAGCGCGTTTAACATTTCAGGCGTATCGATCTGGATGTTGCCCTGCGCGTCGAAGACATTTGCCCCACCTGAAAGGGCAAACTGGGAGAAGGCCTGCTCGGTCATGACGCTTTCAGCGGTTGGAAGCGCGATACCGTAGTGTTTCTTAGCCGGGTCGTTGAGCATCTGACTGGCTTTCAGCAGCTGTTGCCAGTTATGCGGCTCTTTAATACCCGCCGCGGCGAGAACATCTTTGTGGTACCAGACGCCTGACAGCCAGGCGCTAATTGGCACCCCCGTCCACGCGGTGCCGTCTTCCGTGCGAACAACACGGAGAATGCCGTCATAAAATGTCTTTTCACCGACGGCTTTAATGGCTTCGCCAATTGCGTCACGGTCCAGCAACTGCTCTTTATCCATCACTTTTGCATAGTCATGGCTGACCTCAATCACCTCCGGCAGTGCGCCGGTCCGCGCGAGGGTAATGACCTTGGTGTTGTATGCATCCTCTTCTACCGGCACCTGTTTCACTGTAATGGAGGGATTCTCTTTCTCGAATTTCTCAATCAGTTTCGTGATGACGGCCTGACGCTCCTGCTCCACCGACGAATGCATAAACTCGATGGTCACAGAAGATTGTGTGTCGTCCTTGCAGCCTGATAACAGGGCGCACGAAACCAGTGCTGAAATCAGCACAATTCTCGGCATTTTCATTGTTAAGGTCCTTTTTTAGTTTTCTTTAATCCACATAACCTGCCATGGATTTAGGGTCAACGTCGTATCGTTAATATTGATCCCGGTTATTAAATCTTTTCCTGTCTGACTATTTGAAGGGAGGTGCTGAATATCATTACTGAAATTAAAGAGCGCTGTTATTCGCTCGCCGTTATCGGCAATGCGAACTATTTTCAAAACATGCTCCCCGGATGTTTCAAAGCGCGCCTGACTGTCCGGGTGGAACGCTTTTTCCTGACGGCGTAACGAAATTAACGCACTCAATCCCGAATAAACTTTATGACGAAGGCTATTAATATCGTCGAGTTTATGATCAATTTCACCGGACTGATATTTCTTTCGGTTTATTGCTCTATTATACCCTAACCGCTCCACACCCTCATAATCATTACGGGAGCCAATAATACTCTGAATATAGATTGCAGGCACACCCGGGAAACTCAACAGAACGGCATGAGCCAGAATAAAACGGGCGATGCGCAGAGTATCTTCATCCTTCTTAGCACTTAATGCATCCAGATAGGTTACATTGATTTCATACGGGCTGCGCGTACCATCAGGGTTATTTTTCCAGTTAACCAGCGCGCCTTCCTGCTGGAGTGTTTCCACCAGCGACAGAATTTCCGATTCCGGTAAAATTCCGCGTAACGGATTAAGTCCGATCCCGTCGTGCGAGGCCAAAAAGTTAAACCAGGTGGTTTGCTTTGACGGCAGTTTCAGCGATGAGGCCCACTGACAAAGTGCCCGTACATCCTGACGATGAACGGCATGCAGAACCAGTGGTGGCAAGGAGAACTGATACACCATCTGGGCTTCATTCTTGCCGTCACCAAAGTAAGAAACGTTGTCTTTATGCGGGACATTGGTCTCAGTGATGATCACCGTACCCGGTGCCACAGCGTCCGTAATGGCGCGGAAGAGTTGAATCAAACGGTGCGTTTGTTCAAGATGGATGCAGCTTGTTCCGGGGATCTTCCACATAAAACCGACCGCATCAAGGCGGATATAGCGCGCTCCTTCCATCAGGTAATGGAGAAGCACATCCACCATTGCAATCAACACCTCAGGAGAGGCGAAATTGAGGTCAACCTGATCATCGCTGAAGGTCGTCCACAGATGCCGAACGCTTCCGTCATCAAGTGTAAAAGGTGTCAGGAGAGGCAATGCACGAGGCCGTGTCACAGCAGATAAATCAGTTTGCGGATCCACGGAAATAAAGAAATCTTCATAGCCCGGTTTTTGCGCAAGATAATGAGCGAACCACTGGCTTTTCGCAGACATATGGTTGCAAACAAAATCGAACATTAAACTGGCATATTGTTTTAATTCAGCAACGTCTTGCCATGTTCCCGTTTCAGGCGCAACGTCATGGTAATCGATAACAGAAAAACCATCATCAGAGGACCACGGGTAAAAAGGTAAAAGATGCACATGAGAAAATGAACGAGAAAGCCATCTGTTATAAAAACGGGTAAAAACAGGCAGCGCTTTCTCCCCTTTATTGTAGAACTGATCGGCATAGGTTATCAGGACGATATCTTTTTCATCCCAACCGGATTTACGCCTTTCGGTAATAACAGCTGCAGCTCTGGAGATTTTCCCTGACAGTGTTTCACGGTGCGCCTCAGAAAACGATTCACCGTAAACAAGATTGATTAAATTTTTAATTTTATCGTTCACTTTATTTTTCCATGGTAGCGGTCCCACGGAACGCAATCTACTCCCATGAAAAATATCTGTCAACGGACCTGAGGGGGTAAAAACGTCTTCTCAAGGCAACTCAGCGCAGTAATGTGAGCTGCCGCAAAGAAAGACAGAAAAGGAAGAAAACGAAGAGAAATGCCGGCAGCCCTCCTCTCATAAGAGAAAGACTGCGGTATACATGGAGATCAGGATAAGTATCGACGGGAAACGCGTTTGGCCAGTTTTTGCAGCAGCGGCTCCAGCGCCACGGCCAGCAACAGTCTTACCGGCTTACGGGCAACAGATTTTATTGCCCAGCCAGCCACGCCTGCCGGGCCATAACGTAACGCCGTCAGCAGGACCAGTTTACCTGCGATTTTCAGGCCGGGTTTTACCTTCTGACCGGCCTGTTGCCAGTTTTTGTTCATCTATGTTCTCTCTTAAAGCTGACGAAAACGACTTCTCAGCGTAAAGGTATCAGACGTGACGTAACGTTCCATTTCGCGCAACCGCTTTTCACCTGCGGCGAGTTCAGCATCCACCTGGTTCAAAATGTCACTACTGCTCGGTGCGCCTTCTGCAGCCAGTTCACCTTCCGGCATGGGGTCGAGCACAAACGACAATACGATGTACGCCACCAGAGTGATAAACGCCAGACCGAAGAAAATCGATAACACCGTTACCACGCGCACCAGCTTAACCGGTACATCCAGATAGTGGGCAAGCCCCGCACAGACGCCGCGAACCATGCCCTGCTGTGGGATCCGCCACAGCTTTTTATTCAGATTCAGTCCTGACATTAACGCTCCCTCCAGTTCGGGTGTTCCGCATCCAGGATAGCTTCCAGCGCCTGAATACGTTCACGCATCTTATTCGCCTGATCGGACAGCTGTACCAGACGTTGTTGCTCGCTCTGGGAAAGGGCGTCCCGTGAAGAACGGTTGCTGTAGTGCAGCCATAACCAAATCGGCAGCACGAACAGCACGAAAATGGTCAGGGGAATAGCGAGAAAAAGCGCGCTCATGTGTACTCCTTGTCGTACGATGCGTGGCGGCACGCTCAGGTGCCGCATGAATTATTATTGATTGTCTTGCTTCATTTTGGCTTTCAGGGCCGTCAGCTGCTCGCTGATTTCATCGTCGGCTTTCAGATCGGCGAACTGCTGATCGAGCGATTTTTGCTTACCGATGCTGTGGCTTTCCGCTTCCGCTTCCATCTGATCGATACGACGTTCGAAGGACTCAAAACGCGCCATTGCTTCATCAAGCTTACCGCTGTCCAGCTGACGGCGTACATCGCGGGAAGAGTTTGCCGCCTGGTGACGCAGCGTAAGTGCCTGCTGACGCGCACGGGTTTCGCTCAGCTTGTTCTCAAGCTCGCCAATCTCTTTCTTCATACGGGTGAGCGTGTCGTCCACCAGCGTAACTTCATGTTCCAGCGCGGTAACCATATCCGCCAGTTTCTGTTTTTCAATCAATGCGGCACGGGCCAGATCTTCTTTATCTTTACGCAGCGCCAGTTCGGCTTTTTCCTGCCATTCATTAAGCTGGGCGGTAGCCTGCTCAATACGGCGGGTTAATTGCTTTTTCTCAGCCAGCGCACGGGCGGAGGTAGAACGCACTTCAACCAGCGTATCTTCCATTTCCTGAATCATCAGACGCACCAGCTTTTGCGGATCTTCCGCTTTCTCAAGCAGCGAGTTGATGTTGGCGTTCACGATGTCGGCAAAACGAGAAAAAATACCCATAATTCAATCCTCACATTTCTGTTATCGGGCGATGCCCTGCTGTACAGATAATACAATTCCCGTGCCAACTTTTTATCTTATTGATTTCACTGAATGTGATTGATTTTCGATCACATTGGAACTAAGCTCACCTGGTGAATCTCGCTAAGGAGTGGTTAATTTCATCATGGCTGAATATAAAGACAATCTACTCGGTGAGGCTAACAGCTTTCTCGAAGTACTGGAGCAGGTTTCACGCCTCGCCCCTCTCAACAAACCGGTGCTGATTATCGGCGAACGCGGCACGGGCAAGGAGCTGATCGCCAACCGACTCCACTATCTGTCCGGGCGCTGGGATGGTCCTTTTATTTCGCTTAACTGCGCCGCGCTGAATGAGAACCTGCTGGATACCGAGCTGTTCGGCCATGAAGCGGGAGCCTTTACCGGGGCGCAAAAGCGCCACCCTGGCCGTTTCGAGCGTGCCGACGGCGGCACCCTGTTCCTCGACGAGCTGGCCACCGCGCCAATGCTGGTACAGGAAAAATTGTTGCGCGTCATTGAATATGGCGAGCTGGAACGCGTCGGCGGCAGCCAGCCGCTACAGGTTAACGTGCGTCTGGTCTGTGCGACAAATGCCAACCTGCCGGAAATGGTGGCTGAGGATAAATTTCGCGCCGACCTGCTCGACCGCCTGGCTTTTGACGTCGTCCAGCTTCCGCCGCTGCGTGAACGGCGCAGCGATATTATGCTGCTGGCGGAACAGTTCGCCATTCAGATGTGCCGTGAGCTGGGTCTGCCGCTCTTTCCGGGCTTTAGCGATAATGCCCGGGAGACGCTGCTTAACTACCCCTGGCCGGGGAATATTCGCGAGCTGAAGAACGTCGTCGAACGCTCTGTCTACCGTCACGGCAGCAGCGAAACGGAACTGGACAACATTATTCTCGATCCTTTTCAGCGTAACGCGCCATCTGTTACCGCGCCGGCGCGTTCGAACGATGGGCCCTCACTCCCGCTCGATCTGCGCCAGTTTCAGCATAAGCAGGAACAACAGCTACTGGAGCAGAGCCTGAGGATGGCGAAATATAACCAGAAAGGGGCAGCTGAACTGTTGGGGCTAACCTACCACCAGTTAAGAGCATTGCTCAAAAAGCACCAGATGCGCTGACGGGCAGAGCCATTCTGACGGGATTTATCCCCGCGAGGATCCCGCGGGGATAAGAGTCATGCTACCGCAATATGCATCTGCGAAAGCATATCGGTATTCACACCGACCAGCGTGACGCTGCTGTCGCCGTAGGTGAGTAAGGCATTATCACCTTCAAACGACAGGTGGTTGAGATAGCTGTCATTATCGGCAATGTTCTGGTTAGCCATAAAGATCAGGCTGTCGCTGGCGGAGAGGTTATAGACCGTGTCATGACCAAAATCACCGTAGAAGAGAAGCGTGTTTTCGCTGCCGTTAAGGTGGATGGCGTCGTCGGCATACCCGGAAACCACATTGTTATTGTTCCCGTTTACGCTGATCTCACTGTCATTGGCTCCTGAATAGAACCAGCTGTCATTACTGGCGGTCGAGATAGTGAAGCTGTTCTCTGTATCGGCATAATAGCTTTTCGCATACGCGATTGAGCCACTGTCACCTTCTAAGCCATAATCCGTGACCTGCCATGTCGCGTTCTGGTTGATGTTAATACCAAACAGGCTGAACAAGGTGTGGTCTGCGTTAACGTAATGGATATCTTCCGCCCGTGTAATATCGCCGGTGGAATATTTAAAGTACAGCGTCCCTTCTGCATCGTGGCTAAACGTAAAATCGGCAATATGACATTCCGTTACGTAGGTGTTAGTCCCTGCGCCGCCATAAATAACGTTGTAGCCGCTGTGATCTTTAAAACTGTCATCTCCCCCACCACCGCAGAGATAATCGTTACCCTTCCCTCCTTGTAATAAATCATTTGTTTCGGTACCAATAATAAATGTTGATCCCACATGCGTTACGGATTTATTGAGATCCGAAACCCAGGTCGTGGAACGGTATGCTTCAGAAAGATTAGAAACAATGATATTGGAATTTTGATGGGTGAAATCATAGATTTCAGAATCCATAATTCGTAATGCACCGTCCGTATAGCCCTGACCGGAGTGCCCGGCCCAGGACGCCATATTCGCGATCGAAAAGATCTTACAATCGTTGGTCAGGCCGGCATAGTAATCATTAAAGGAGACGATGTTGTTGGTGCAGGTTTCAAGCGGCGTGTCGTGGTTAAATAAACTGTCCAGCGTCAAGCTATGACCCGTTAACACACGAAATACCGGATCGTTCTCATAACCAATATTAAGCACTTTGTCATCGGCCAAGTTTTGAGTCGGAGAGGCGAATGCGACGTAGCTTGCGTCTTCAAAGAAACCACCCCACTGGCCCTGTGCGGACAGGGTTGCCATGCTGTTAACAGCCAGTCCGCCAAGACTATGTCCGGTAATGATGATGTCATTACCGGTCAGGCCATTTGCCGTGGCAAACGCGGCCACCGAACTCATGAGGTTTTTATACGCGTTGAGAACATAGTTATCCGCATAGCCGTCGACGAGTGCAGATAATACGTCGCTGACGGTATCCATCGCGGTATTGATGGTATGCTGAAGTGAAGGCGCGCTGGCATAAGTGCCCGTCCCCCAGAAGCTAATGCCTATATTGACCAGCTTGCCATTGGCGTCATATTTTCCCATAACGTTGCATTCAGCGCTGGTTTCAAGAAGACTTTCGCCATAAAAAGCACCATAGGGATTAGTACAGCCGCTGTAGTTAAGCGTGGTCCCGTCTAATACTTTCCAGCCATTTTCTTCTGTATAGGTATAATCAGCATACGTGGCTGCACCAAAATTGATACTTTCAATGGTCAGTGCATCCTTAATAAGCTGCGTGTTTTTCTCGCCCTGATAATCGAATACAGGCATAGTCGTCCCTCTGTTTATTATCAACAATCATTGAGCAAAATACGAATCAAGTAACATAACGTTATCATTGTTTATTTCGCCCGTCTGCGCGAGCAAACTGACCCATGCCTTAATGACAGCATGTTTTTCTGCAGTAAGCTCAACTTTGGTTTTATAGAAAGATTGTTCTGCATTTAATAAATCGATATTCATGCGCTGACCAGCCTGAATGCTTTTTTTCGTCGCTTCAATCTGACGCCTGGCGGCGTCCACCGCGGAAGCATAGGCAGCAAGGCGCTCTGACGCATGGAGGCATTTATTTAAGGATTTTTTAATTTCGCTGTAGGTCGCCAGCCGCTGTGCATCGTGAAGATATTTTGCCTGCTCATAGCGGGCCGCTGCCTGACGCAGGGACGCTGAAACGCCGCCCCCGGAAAAGAGATCCATGCTGACGCGCAGGCCTATGCTGTCGGTACGATATTTCTGATGAATGGTATTGTCGTTGCTTGAATCGTTCTCCGAATGCATCGCGTAAAGCTGTACCCGGGGAAGCGCGCCAGCGCGACTGCGTTCAATTTCATAGCGTTTTTCTTCCACGCTATGTCCGGCAGAAAGAATATCGGGATTATGCGCGGCTGCCTTTTGTTCCCAGTATCGATAGTCTCCTGATGCCAGCGGCAGCCTAAGCGGCTTTTCACCGAGTATCGGCAGCGCTGCCGTCTGCGAGAGATCCATGCCCACGATCGCTGATAACGCAACGTTAGCCGTATCCAGCGTATCGCGCGCCTCCACCTCATCCGCAATCGCCAGGCTGAGCGCAGAGGCGGTCTCGGTGACATCCGTTACTGCTCCCTCACCGGCCTCAAACTGTCGCTGAGCCTGCTTTTTCTGCTCTTCCAGCCCCTGACGATGCAGAGCCGCAAGCTGAAGCCGTTGATGCGCCTCGGTAAGATCCAGCCAGGCGGTAATGAAACGGTTTTGCAGATCAATCAGACTGCTTCGGTAGCGTTCATCAGACTGCATTTTTTTGATAATGCCGATGCGATACCCCGCATAGGCATCGTAATCAAACAGCGGCTGAACAACGGTAACCGATCCCGAATAACTGTCATATTGTTGATGTTGCACCACCTCAGAACGCTCCCCCAACAAATTTGTCTGCTGGTACTGCTGTCGCTGCCAGTTACGCGGTGCGCGTTGATAGCTAACGCTGACTTTTGGCAGTAACCCGGCGCGACCGATGGGGATGTACTCTTCTCCGGCAAGCTGATCCTTCACAGCAGCGCGGTACTGCGGATCGTTGTCCAGCGCCATGAACCAGCCCTGGGTCAGTGTCAGCGCATCTGCTGAAAAGGGCATCATCAGCGCGAGCAGATACACAACAGGTATGAATTTTGCGGTAAGCATCTTTACTCCTCGATGAACGACCGCGATGCACGATCCACAATGGGTTTCAGCAGATAGCTCAACAGCGAGCGCTCTCCGGCTTTAATAAAGACCTCTACTGGCATACCCGGTTTAACCTCCTCGCTCTTCAGCTTTTTCATCCCCTCCGGCGTAACGGCGATCTGAATCTTGTAGTACGGCTGCTGGGTGGTGGGATCGGTCTGGCGATCCGCTGACACCAGCGATACCCGGGCCGGGATTTTCGGCGTGCTTTGCTGGTTGAAGGCGGTAAACATCAGGGTAACGGGCATGCCCTTATGGACTTTATCGATCAGGGCGACGTCAATTTGTGAGTCGATAATCAGGGGGGAGGCCTGCGGGACAATTTCCAGTAGCTGCTCGCCCGCGCTCACCACCGCGCTGTCGCTGGCAAGCGCGAGGTTCATTACCACACCATCCTGCGGTGCGACAACGCGGGTCAGGGAGAGATCGACACCGGAGAGCGTCAGCTGTTTTTTGCTCTCGCTGACCTGCAGGCGAAGCTGGTCAATTTGCGTTTCAATATCTTTCCGGTTATCAATCAACCGCTGCTGCATGCCGCGTTTGAGCTGGGCGATCTGATTCCCTAACTCTACGATTTTGCTGCGGGTTTCACCCACCTCGCCCGCCAGAGACGCCGATTGCACCTGGATATCGAGATAGCGGTTACGGGGGAAATAGCCCTCTTCCATTAGTGGTTTCAGGTCTTTGAGTTGACGATTTAACAGTGCGAGTCCTTGCGCTTTCGTCTCGCAGGTTCTGGCAAGCGAATCGCGCTGGCGAGCCAGCCCTGCAATGGCCTGAGCGTCATTTTCCTGAGCATTTTTCAGCGCCTCCTGTCGGGCCTGCATAAGCTGGCGTTGCTGAGCCACTATGGGCTTGATCGCATCCCGCAGGGCTTCGTCTTCTGTCTCAGGGGGCAAGGTCAGCGTTTGCATGCCCGCCAGCTCAGACTGCAGGCGGCTTTCAGCAATGAGCGACGTCAGATAATGCTGGCGCGCAGCGGAGAGTTGGGCGAGCGTCGATTGCTGGCTGAGCAGCACCAGCAGGTCGCCTTTATGTACCGTCTGCCCCTCTTTGACGGCGATGCTTGTCACCACACCGCCTGTGGGTGCCTGAACGGCCTTACGGTAGCCGTCCACCACCACGGTTCCGGTGGAAACAACACCTTTATCCAGCGGCGCCAGTGCCGCCCAGAGCAAGAAAGATCCCAGACCTGCCAGCAACACTACCCAGCCAAGGCGGACAAACGGAACGACGTCAACAAGGGGCGTCTTCTGCGCATCGCTATTATGCATGGGCTTTTCCTTGTTCAGCAGGGACGCTGTGTGTCTTATTTACCGGGCGAGCTGACTGCTGTAAGAGTTGTGCCGTTGGGCCATAAAGCTTGGTTTTTCCGCCTTCCAGGACGAGCAAATGGCTGGTCAGCGGCAATATTCCCGGACGATGAGAAATGATGACAACGCTTTTTTTCTGCTGCCGGAGCTGCCGGATAACCTGCTGCAAAGCCTGCTCACCCGATTCATCGAGGTGAGCGTTGGGCTCATCAAGGGTCACCAGTGCCGGATTGCCGTACAGCGCCCGGGCCAGGCCAATGCGCTGTTTTTGCCCACCCGACAGGGCCATACCCTGCTCGCCGGTCAGGGTGTTATACCCGTCAGGCATACGCAAAATCATGTCGTGGATCCCGGCCTGCTTTGCCGTGGCGATCAGTTGCGTTGAATCAATCTCCCCAAACTGGGCAATATTCTCAGCGAGGGTTCCCGTGAAAAGCGTAACGTCCTGCGGCAAGTAGCCGATTCCGGGACCCGGCTTCTGCTTCTGCCACTGATAAATATCCGCCCCATCCAGCCTGACGTCCCCCTCTCCGGCAGGCCAGACACCGCACAACACTCTGGCGAGACAGGATTTCCCCGATGCACTGGCTCCCACAATTCCCAGCACCTCACCCGGGTTTACCCGCAGAGTGATGTTTTGCAGTATGGGCTGCCGGGGGTTTCCCGGAGGGAAAACGGTGACATTCTCCACCGTGAGCACTCCCTGCGCAGCTGGCAGGCGTATGCTCTCCTGCGCCGGGGGAAAGTCTCCCGTCAGACGAACCACGCGTTCCCATGCCAGACGAGCTGACCGGTAGCCTTTCGCCACGCTGATGAGTTGTTCCACCGGTGACAGCGCTCTTCCGAGCAAAATTGAGCCCGCGATCATCATACCCGGCGAGATGTCTCCCAGAATCGCCAGCCAGCAGCCCAGCCCCAACATCAGGGACTGAAGCGCCATGCGTACGGTTTTGGTGACGGCAGACATCAATACAGCGCGTTCACTGGCCGCACTCTGGCTATAAAGGAACTGTTGATGTCCGCGCCACCAGCGCGCCTTAACGTTGTCAGTCATCCCCAGGGCATGCAGCGTCTCAGCAGATTGTAAGGAGCTGTTAGCCTGGTGATTTGAGATCAAGGCATACCCCCCCGCTTCATTCAAAAGTTGACGCGTCGTTTTTTCGTTAATAAACGCCAGGGCCAGCAGCAGACATGCGCCTGAAAGCGAGAACACCCCGAGCCAGGTGTTAAAAAGAAAAATAACGCCGAGGTAAACGGGAAACCAAATGGAATCAAAAACCGCAAATAACGCCGGGCCGGTAACAAACTGGCGTATAACGGTGAGGTCGCTGATAGCCTGCCCGGCATTCGGGCTGTGCTTAACGAGATTACTTTCACATGCAGCGGTATAGATTGCAGGCGAAAGCGCATTATCAAACTGATTACCCAATCGGATGATGACGATGCCACGCGCGTAATCAAGGAGTGCCATGACGGCAAACATAAATAACACCAGCAGCGTCAACATAAAAAGCGTTGTGGTATTCCCGGATGACAGCGCGCGATCGTAAACCTGTAACATATAAATAGATGGTGCCAGCATCAGTATATTTATGACCGATGAGAAAAACGCAATCGTCACGAATATGCGCGTGCGAACGCGTGCAAAATTCTTAATTAGCCCCAAAGGTTCAATCATTCCCTAACTCTCTGATGTTTTGGTCACTTCTCATGCCATGAGAAAGACGCGAGACGTCCATGATGAAAAAGATTTAACATTAAATATAAAAAAGCAGACAATCAGGCGCAGTGCCGTTCGGTATGCCCCAACAGAAAACTGTAATTTTCTTAGATGTTATGATGATTCATTTTATTCTTTTTTTCTTTCACCCTGCCAAATTGCAGGATCAGAGGGTCAGTATATAAATCAACATTACTCGTAACGCAACCATTAATTAAGCAAGTATACGTTTAGTGAATATTTCTTATTGTAATACATCGACTCAATAATAATTCACGCCATCACATCATGCTTGCACAGGATAAACAGCGCGCACTTTATTATGGGGTTTTATTGCCCACCCAATATCGCATCGCGAGGTAACGGGAAGATGTCAGTCGTGAGTTCCATCAGCCAATCACGCACGCAGTTGCTAACCGCATACGGTCTGTCGGGGCGAATCCTTCGTTTATAGCGAGTCAGACAGGGCATGAAAATGCTAAGATGGTTTATGAGGTATATTCAAAGTGGAGAGTCGGTATGAACGCCGATCAGGTTGGTATGCTGAATGAGCGACTGCAAACGCTACTGCCCCCAGGATGCCCTCAGGGATAAACGACACTGGATAATTTCGTTTAATATTAGTAAGATAGCCACTTAACATATCATACCTTAAAAATTATGCGTCTGGTTTTATCGTCCTTTTTTGCACTCAGTCTGTTCAGTAGCCAGGCCTTTGCTGCCCCCGAGCCAACTGAGCAGCCTGATATTCGTGACAGTGGCTTCGTCTACTGCGTCAGCGGACAGGTTGATACCTTCAACCCACAAAAAGCGGGTAGCGGCCTGATTGTGGATACTCTCGCCGCTCAGCTTTACGACCGTCTGCTTGATGTTGATCCGTACACCTACCGTCTGGTGCCGGAGCTGGCGGAAAGCTGGGAGGTGCTGGACAACGGCGCAACTTACCGTTTCCGTCTGCGTGATGACGTTGCGTTTCAGCATACGCCGTGGTTTACCCCCACGCGCAAGCTGAATGCAGACGATGTGGTCTTTACGTTCCAGCGTATCTTCAACCGCCATCACCCCTGGCATAACGTCAACGGGGGGAACTTCCCCTATTTCGACAGCCTGCAGTTTGCCGACACCGTTAAAAGCGTGCGCAAACTGGATAACCGGACGGTTGAATTTTCCCTGACGCGCCCGGATGCCTCTTTCCTCTGGCATCTGGCGACCCACTATGCGTCCGTCATGTCCGCTGAGTACGCGGCAAAGCTGAACAAGCAGGATCGTCAGGAGCTGCTTGACCGCCAGCCGGTCGGCACCGGTCCGTTCCAGCTGGCCGAATACCGCGCCGGGCAATATATTCGCCTGCAGCGCCACGAACACTTCTGGCGCGGCACGCCGCTGATGCCGCAGGTTGTGGTCGACCTCGGGTCTGGCGGTACAGGACGGCTCTCAAAGCTGCTGACCGGCGAATGTGACGTGCTGGCCTGGCCTGCCGCCAGCCAGCTCACTATTTTACGCGACGATCCGCGCCTGCGCCTGACGCTGCGCCCGGGTATGAACATTGCCTATCTCGCTTTTAACACCGATAAGCCGCCGCTGAATAACCCGGCTGTGCGTCATGCACTGGCGCTGGCCATTAACAACCAGCGGTTGATGCAGTCCATTTATTACGGCACCGCGGAAACCGCCGCCTCTATTTTACCGCGCGCCTCGTGGGCGTATGACGGTGAAGCCAAAATCACGGAATACAATCCGGCAAAAGCACGCGAACAGCTTAAAGCGTTGGGCGCTGAAAACCTGACGCTGCAGCTCTGGGTACCGACCAGCTCTCAGGCATGGAACCCTAGCCCGCTGAAAACCGCCGAGCTGCTGCAGGCTGATATGGCGCAGGTGGGTGTAAAAGTGATCATCGTTCCGGTTGAAGGGCGTTTCCAGGAAGCGCGCCTGATGGATATGAACCATGACCTCACGCTGACGGGCTGGGCGACTGACAGTAACGACCCGGACAGTTTCTTCCGTCCCTTGTTAAGCTGCGCGGCAATAAACTCACAGACCAACTACGCTCACTGGTGCAACCGCGAGTTTGACGCCGTTCTGCAAAAAGCGCTGGCGTCACAACAGCTCTCATCACGCATTGATGCCTATGATGAAGCGCAAAAGATTCTCGCTAAGGAACTGCCCGTGCTGCCGCTGGCCTCTTCCCTGCGTCTGCAGGCCTATCGTTACGATATTAAAGGCCTGGTACTGAGCCCGTTTGGCAACGCCTCCTTCGCCGGGGTCGACCGTGAAAAAGAACAAGAGGTGAAAAAACCATGATCATTTTTACCTTGCGTCGACTCCTGTTACTGCTGGTGACGCTCTTTTTACTGACCTTCGTGGGATTCAGCCTGAGCTACTTTACGCCGCACGCCCCGCTTCAGGGATCGTCGCTGTGGGATGCCTGGTTGTTCTGGTTCAACGGCCTGCTGCACTGGGATTTTGGCGTCTCCAGTATCAACGGACAGCTTATCTCTGAGCAGTTGAAAGACGTGTTCCCGGCCACGATGGAGCTCTGTATTCTGGCCTTCGGCTTTGCCCTGATGGTGGGCATTCCAGTGGGCATGCTGGCGGGGATTTATCGCAATAAATGGCAGGATAAATTTATCAGCGCCCTCGCCCTGCTCGGCTTTTCTATCCCGGTCTTCTGGCTGGCGCTGTTGCTGACGCTGTTCTTCTCTCTGACGATGGGCTGGCTGCCGGTTTCAGGCCGCTTTGACCTCCTCTACACGGTTAAATCGGTGACCGGTTTCGCCATTATTGATGCATGGCTCTCTGATTCCGTCTGGCGTCACGAAATGATCGTCAGCGCCCTGCGTCATATGGTGTTGCCGGTGCTAACGCTTGCGGTGGCGCCAACAACCGAAGTGATCCGCCTGATGCGCCTGAGCACCATGGAAGTGTTTGATCAGAACTACGTTAAAGCTGCGGCCACGCGCGGGCTCTCACGCCTGACTATCTTGCGTCGTCACGTACTGCATAACGCGCTCCCGCCGGTTATTCCGCGCCTTGGGCTGCAGTTTTCGACCATGCTGACCCTGGCGATGATCACCGAGATGGTCTTTAGCTGGCCAGGTCTGGGCCGGTGGCTCATTAACGCCATTCGTCAGCAGGATTACGCCGCCATTTCAGCAGGCGTCATGGTGATCGGTTCGCTGGTGATTATTGTTAATGTGATTTCCGATATTTTGGGTGCAATGGCCAACCCGTTGAAGCATAAGGAATGGTATGCCTTACGATAGCGTATACAGTGAAAAGCGCACGCCCGGTGCGCTACGTACCGTGTGGCGTAAATTCTATGGTGACGCCACGGCAATGATCGGTCTGTACGGCTGTGCCGGTCTGGTCTTGCTGTGCGTATTTGGATCGTGGTTTGCGCCGTACGGTATCGACCAGCAGTTCCTCGGCTATCAACTGTTGCCCCCGTCGTGGTCGCGCTATGGGGAAGTTTCCTTCTTCCTGGGCACCGACGATCTGGGCCGTGATGTGCTGAGCCGCCTGCTGAGCGGTGCCGCCCCAACGGTGGGTGGTGCGTTTGTGGTGACGCTTGCCGCCACAGTTTGCGGTCTGGCGCTGGGCATTTTTGCTGGCTCCACCCACGGTCTGCGCTCGGCGGTGCTGAATCACATTCTGGACACCCTGCTCTCTATCCCATCGCTGCTGCTGGCGATCATTGTGGTGGCCTTTGCCGGGCCGCACCTGACGCATGCCATGTTTGCCGTGTGGCTGGCAATCCTGCCCCGTATCGTTCGCTCTGTGTACAGCATGGTGCATGACGAACTGGAGAAAGAGTATGTTGTTGCTGCCCGTCTGGACGGTGCCACCACGCTGAATATTCTCTGGTTTGCCGTCCTGCCGAATATCGCAGCCGGGCTGGTCACCGAGATCACCCGCGCTCTGTCGATGGCGATACTGGATATCGCTGCGCTGGGTTTCCTCGATTTGGGTGCCCAACTGCCGTCACCGGAATGGGGCGCGATGCTGGGCGATGCGCTGGAGCTTATCTACGTCGCCCCGTGGACAGTTATGTTACCGGGTGCGGCCATTATGGTCAGCGTGTTGCTGATTAACCTGCTGGGCGACGGTATTCGCCGCGCAATTAATGCGGGGGTGCAATAATGCCGCTTCTTGATATCCGCAACCTCACCATCGAGTTTAAAACCGGTGAGGGCTGGGTTAAGGCCGTCGATCGAATCAGCATTACCCTTGCTGAAGGTGAAATTCGCGGTCTGGTGGGCGAATCCGGTTCCGGGAAAAGCCTCATCGCCAAAGCCATTTGTGGTGTAGCGAAGGACAACTGGCGCGTCACCGCCGACCGCATGCGGTTTGATGATATCGACCTGCTGCGCCTCTCCCCGCGCGAGCGTCGCAAGCTGGTGGGCCATAACGTCTCGATGATTTTCCAGGAGCCACAATCCTGCCTTGACCCGTCCGAGCGCGTAGGTAAGCAGTTGATGCAGAATATCCCCGGCTGGACCTATAAAGGCCGCTGGTGGCAGCGTTTCGGCTGGCGCAAACGCCGCGCCATTGAGCTGCTGCACCGCGTCGGGATCAAAGATCATAAAGACGCAATGCGCAGTTTCCCCTACGAACTCACCGACGGTGAATGCCAGAAAGTGATGATCGCCATCGCGCTGGCCAATCAGCCGCGCCTGTTGATTGCGGATGAACCAACAAACGCCATGGAGCCGACCACGCAGGCGCAGATATTCCGTCTGCTGACGAGGCTGAATCAGAATAACAACACCACCATTTTGCTAATCAGTCACGACCTGCAAATGCTCAGCAAATGGGCGGATAAAATTGATGTGATGTACTGTGGGCAAACGGTGGAAACCGCCCCCAGTGAAGATCTGATCACCACGCCGCACCACCCCTATACGCAGGCGCTGATTCGTGCGATCCCGGATTTTGGCAGCGCCATGCCGCACAAGAGCCGTCTGAACACGCTGCCGGGTGCGATCCCGCTTCTGGAATCATTGCCGATAGGCTGTCGTCTTGGGCCACGTTGCCCGTATGCTCAGCGTAAGTGTATTGAAACGCCGCGTCTGACGGGGGCGAAGAACCATCTTTACGCCTGTCATTTCCCGCTGAACATGGAGAGAGAGTGAAATGGTCGAAACCTTACTGGAAGTACGCAACCTGAGTAAGACCTTTCGCTACCGCACCGGGCTGTTCCATCGCCAGACCGTGGAAGCGGTGAAACCGCTGAGCTTTACGCTGCGCGAAAAGCAGACGCTGGCGATTATTGGCGAGAATGGTTCCGGCAAATCCACGCTGGCTAAGATGCTGGCGGGCATGGTTGAGCCAAGCGGCGGTGAAGTGCTGATTGACGATCATCCGCTGGCATTCGGCGATTACTCCTTCCGCAGCCAGCGCATCCGCATGATCTTCCAGGATCCCTCCACCTCGCTCAATCCGCGCCAGCGTATTTCGCAGATCCTGGATTTCCCGCTGCGGCTGAATACCGATCTGGAGCCTGACGCTCGCCGTAAACGTATCTTTGAAACCCTGCGTATGGTCGGACTGCTGCCCGATCACGAAAGTTACTATCCGCATATGCTGGCTCCGGGACAGAAGCAGCGTCTGGGGCTGGCGCGCGCCCTGATTTTGCGCCCGAAGGTGATTATTGCAGACGAAGCCCTCGCCTCACTGGATATGTCGATGCGTTCGCAGTTAATTAACCTGATGCTGGAACTGCAGGAAAAACAGGGGATCTCTTATATCTACGTCACCCAACATCTTGGCATGATGAAACACATCAGCGACCAGGTGATGGTCATGCATCAGGGGGAAGTTGTCGAGCGCGGCAGCACGGCGGATGTGCTGGCCTCCCCACTCCACGATTTAACAAAACGCCTGATTGCCGGACATTTTGGTGAAGCGCTAACTGCTGATGCATGGAGAAAGGATCGGTAACCGCCCGTCAGGCGTCTCCCGCGACAGCGAATATTTCGACTCAGAACTTCAAAGGATTAAACAGGACGTTTAATCCTTTTATTTTGCGTTGCACATCGCCATCCGCTTTATAAGCGGCTCTCCATTTTTCCTCCATCCTCCAGGCAATAAGAATCAATCCTTCTCCTTCAGAATATGCAGATATTCCGGAGGAAAGAATGAACAAAACCACATATTATTTAAAACACCTTGAGTATCTGCTCAGGAAGTGTCGGTCTTATTTAATATCAGACATTAACTTTCATCTGTCCCGTCTCAAAGCAACCCACGGCGACACATTTGATATAAAATCACCTGCCACCCTGAACGAAAAAATTTGTCATCGTCTGGTCTATGACCATAATGCGCACTATACGATGCTGGCGGATAAACTGGCTGTGCGGGAATATGTCCTGTCGAGAACGCAACGTCTAAAAATCGTTCCATTGATTGACGTATACCGTCGCGTTGAGCACATCGACATGACGAAACTGCCGCATAAATTTGTGTTAAAGTGCAACCATGACAGTGGAAGCGCGATCATATGCACAAACAAAGCTGAATTTGACCTTAAAAAATCGCAAAACAAGCTTCGGCTGGCATTAAAGAGAAATTTATATTACACCACACGGGAATGGCAATATAAAAACATCCCTCCTGTTATTCTGTGCGAGAAGTATATCGATCTCTTTAATGACACGGACAAAAACACAACACCCGAGATGTTGAGGATTCATTGTTTCCACGGTGTCGCGCAGTTTATGGAAGCTGATTTCACTGATGAAAACGGCAATGGTTTTATCAACGTTTACGATCGCCACTGGCAGTTGCAGCCTTTCCAGATGGAATATCCCAACACTCCGCAGGACATACCCAAGCCCGCCTCTTATCAGGAAGCGCTGCTGGCGGCGCAAGAGCTGGCCCTGGGGATTGACTATTGCCGTGTCGATCTCATGCTCACCCGGGACGAGATCTACTTCAGTGAGATAACGTTAAGCCCGAAACGGGGCAAACTGGCTATCACGCCGCCGGAATGGGATGCCAGGTTAGGTGAAATGTGGCAAATGACGCCCGTCGCAAACAGGCTCATTTGAGCCTGTACGCAGTTACGACGCGTTCGGCCATGTTAATTTGAAGAGGGAGTGGTTTTGCTTCGTCAATACATAGGTGACATCGCCACCGTGCGCAGACATGATGGCTTTGACCACCGACAGCCCTAAACCACACCCTTCAGGATTCAATTGTCTGGCCCCTTTATCCCGCTGAAAGGGCTGGAAGAGAAAATCATGAAATTCGCGCGGAATGCCCGGCCCTTCGTCCTGAATCAGAATGTAATTTTCTCTGCCAAACACGCCATTTTTTACGATGAGTTTACGTGATGTCGAATAATGCAGCGCATTGTCGAACAGCACGGTTAAGCACTGATTAATACGTAGCGGATCGCAGAGACACCGCTGGGCTTTAAGTTCGGTACGAAGAGTAAATTGCTTACGCTCAAACTCGGGTCTGAAGGTTTCCAGCGCCGTTTCGAGGGTTTCCTTCAGATCGATTTCACTCTTGTATAACGTATAACCGGCACCGCCGTCTGAGCTGACAACCCGGAGATCTTCTATTAGCCGCGCCAACCCTTCGGTTTGTTTAAGCAGGTTATTAAACAGAACGGGTTCCGGCGTAAAAACACCGTCGACGAGCCCCTGAAGCCGCCCGCGTAAAATCGTGACGGGCGTTCTCAACTCATGCGCAATCGCCGCATTCCAGGATTTACGTTGACTGTCCAGCGTCTGTAATTTTTCAGCCATTTCGTTGAAGTCGTTGACGAGATGATTTATCTCGCCAAGCCGGGAACTGGCGCACCAGGCCCTGGCATCCAGCTCGCCCTGCGAGATGCGTTTCAGGCTTGTGGCTACCGCGTTTAACGGCGTGAGGATGCGCGATGACAGCTTTACGGTTAAAAAGAGGGAAATCATCACACTGATTGCAGAGACCGTCACGATCCACACCCAGTCCCACATCGTCATATTTTCATCGTTACCGGCCGCTACGCCGCCCGGAAGGTAATCGAGTACGAAGCTGTAAAACAGCCAGGACCCCAGGATAGCGATGGCGATAATCATCAACGCCAGCGTTAACATGTAGGTCAGAATCTGGCGGCTCAGAACAGATTCTCTGCTCATTTCTTTTCTCCCAGCCGGTAGCCCATTCCTCTAATGCTTTCTGGCACACCATGAAGACCTGCAAGCTCCAGTTTTTTACGCAGCTTGCTCATGTGGCTGTCGACCGTTCTGTCTAAGGTATCGCCTTCCGGCAGGCAGGCGTTAAGTAATTCCTCACGGGAGCAGACCTTTCTTGGGTTCCTGACCAGGTAAGTCAGCAATTTAAATTCTGTGGTGGTTAATACCGGGCAAACCACCTCTTCCCCCACCGTAACTTCTATATAGAAATCATCCGGGTAGACCGTGACGAAGGGCGTCCTGAGCGGCATTGCAGCCACCTGTTGAACGTGAGCCTTCGTCCTGCGCAGTACGGCTTCGACTCGCGCGACAACTTCAGAGGGATTGAAAGGCTTGATCACATAGTCATCAGCGCCCAGGCGCAATCCCATCAGCTTATCAACATCCTGATCGAGGGCGGTGACCATAATAACAGGCACCGTACTCTCCCGGCGCAGCGTGGTAAGAACGCTCCAGCCATCAAATACCGGCAACTGGATATCCAGCAAAATGAGATCCGGTTTATGCAGACGCGTCAGGTTTATCGCCTGCTCACCGTCAGTTGCCCTTAACGTTTTCATCCCAGCCCGCTGCAGGTAGCTCATCAGTATATCGGCGATTTCATCTTCATCTTCGGCGACAAGGATTAAATTATTTTTGTACATTTTATCTCCACAGGAACTGAAAGCGTCTCTATTATGTTGAGAAAATACGCTATACGTCATTTTATAAAAGTCTAAGACCCACGCACGACAAAAAAGTGCCGTTGCGCGACGACTTTTTATAAACATTTTTGCCACAACCGAACCCCCTTAGCTTATTGTCTCCACACTCCCTCCACATTTCGGAAATAAATACTCCATATACAGACGTAATCTTTTTATTCAGAAAAAAAAGCGACCAAAGAGAATAAACCGTTGAACTTCTCTCACGCACCCCGGTCTATCAATTGCTTTCATTAATACCCGAAGACACTCACCATGAATATTAATAGATATGTCTCACCTGCTAACATTGGCACGTCATGTTTGTTTCTTATTGTATCGTGGGGATTATTGCATCTTTGGATGATCCTGATACATGAAGTCGATGAAAAAGTGGCGGCAACCATTATCTCCTCACCTGTTATTTATGGTTGTATCGCAGCGACATCGTTTTTTCTTGCGATTCAACATAAAGGAGGCGGATTGACGGAACTCCTTGTCATGGCCCTGTGCCTGGCATTGATTTTTATCTACCTGATCATCATTTTCAGTATTTTGTTAAACATCGCACCTGATATTGCCGATCTGGTGTTTTACTGCGAATGTTTTCTCATTATATTTTTTGTTGGCTCACCCATTTATCTCATGTTAAGGATGATTTAAGTTTACTGTCTCCATATAACCTCCACAAATCGCACATCAGTACTAAACATGCGCTGTATAAAGTAACGGTTAATGGATAAATTCCTGACGGAATTCCCCTGCTCTCTGGCATTAATAACTCGAAAAATATGGTCCTTAAAAATACTCATCGTCCTCCGGTCGTTTCCGGGGTTGTTGGCTCGCTCAAGGCACTTGCCGTGCGGCACAGCAAGAAGCTGTTTATTACCTTCTTTCTGGTTATTGCCGAAAATGTGACCTTTTTACTCTATCCCGTACTTGCGGGGATCGCGATAAATGCCATTCTCGCCGGGGATACCGTGAGCGCTGCACTGTATGGGCTAATGGTCCTGTTTATCTGGTGCATTGGTGCCGCCAGGCGCAGCGTGGACACGCGCACCTTCGCACGGATTTACGCCGGGCTTGCGGTCTCTGTGGTGCTGGCTCAGCGGAAATATCAGCTTAATCATTCGACAATCGCGGCGAGAGTTACCTTATCGCGTGAGTTCGTGGATTTCTTTGAAATGCATCTGCCCATGCTCATTACCTCAATGAGTTCGCTTTTTGGTGCAGCCATTATGCTGCTGATCATTGAATTCTGGGCTGGCATCGTCTGCGCCATCATCGTCTTAATCCTGATGGGATTTGTTTCCGGTTTCACCCATAAGAATGAATTGCTGTTCAGACGCCTCAATAACCGCCTCGAGAAAGAGGTGGATTATGTACATAAAGCGGGCTCTGCGACCCTTAAACGTCATTATTCTACGCTTGCACACTTGCGTATTGCGCTCTCTGACCGCGAAGCGTGGGGATATTTACTGATTGGTTCGCTGATTGCCCTGCTTTTTACGCTGACCATTATCCTGATGACCCACTCGACGGGTATTACGGCGGGTCATATTTACTCCGTGATGACCTATATGTGGATGTTTGCGACAAGCCTGGATGACGCCCCGCAACTCCTTGAGAAATTTTCACAGCTCAGAGACATCGGTAAACGGGTATCGACCGATGACGAGGCACTGCACCCGTAATGCGTTTCACTGTTAGTTGACTGGAAGTAATCCTCATGCCGCAATTTTTTATTGATCGTCCTGTTTTCGCCTGGGTCGTCGCACTTTTTATTGTTTTGACGGGCGTGTTGTCTATTCCCCGGCTGCCGGTTGCGCAATATCCGGCCGTTGCACCGCCGGGTATTATCATTACTGTCTCGTATCCCGGTGCCAGCCCTGATGTAATGAATACATCGGTCGTCTCTCTTATCGAACGTGAAATATCCGGCGTGGATAATTTGCTCTATTTTGAATCCTCGAGTGACACCACCGGTTCAGCCTCAATTACGGTGACGTTTAAGCCAGGCACAGATATTAAACTGGCGCAGATGGATCTCCAGAATCAGATAAAAATTGTCGAGCCGCGTCTGCCTCAGTCGGTCCGGCAAAACGGCATTAACGTCGAGGCGGCGAACGCCGGTTTTCTGATGATGGTGGGGTTAAAATCCACCTCCGGGAAATTTCAGCAAGCGGATTTGAGCGATTATTTTGCCAGAAATATTAGCGATGAGCTTCGCCGCGTGCCGGGGGTTGGCAAAGTCCAGCTTTTTGGTGGTGAGAAAGCGCTACGTATCTGGCTCGATCCGATGAAGCTTCACAGCTATGGGCTGTCGGTGAGCGATGTACTTACGGCAGTCAGCCAGCAGAACACCATTGTTTCCCCCGGCAGAACGGGCGATGAACCGGCAACAGAAGGCCAGGGAGTGACTTATCCGATTACGGTTAAAGGACAACTTTCTTCGGTCGAGGCATTTCGCCATATTACCCTTAAATCCGATACCACAGGGGCCCGCCTGCAGTTGTCGGACGTTGCCCGCATTGAATCCGGCCTGCAAAGCTATGCGTACGGTATTCGCGAAAACGGCGTCCCGGCGACGGCAGCCGCAATCCAGCTGTCGCCGGGAGCGAATGCCATCAGTACCGCCTCAGGCGTGCGGGCGCGCATTGATGAGCTCTCTCACGTGCTTCCGGAGGGAATGAGCTTCACCGTCCCTTTTGATACGGCACCCTTCGTAAAGCTTTCAATTATGAAGGTGGTACAGACGTTTGTTGAAGCGATGGTGCTGGTGTTTCTGGTCATGCTGCTTTTTCTGCACAAGATACGCTGCACGCTTATTCCGGCGATTGTCGCCCCCGTGGCGCTCCTGGGCACCTTTACGATCATGCTGCTCAGCGGTTATTCCATCAACATCCTGACCATGTTCGGCATGGTGCTGGCAATCGGTATTATCGTTGATGATGCCATCGTCGTGGTTGAAAACGTCGAAAGAGTGATGGAAGAAAAAGCGCTTTCACCGCGCGAAGCCACGCGGCAGGCCATGCAGGAAATCACCCCTGCCATCGCGGGTATCACGCTTGTGCTCACGGCGGTGTTTATCCCGATGGGCTTTGCTGAGGGATCGGTGGGGATCATCTATCGACAATTCTGTATTTCAATGGCCATTTCCATTTTGTTATCGGCCTTTCTGGCACTGACGCTGACACCCGCGCTTTGTGCCACGTTACTCAAGCCCCATGAGGCGAACAAGAGAGGCGCCGGGAAATTTGCGACCTGGTTTAACGCGCATTTTCACGCCCTCACGGCGGTATATGCCTCCAGCCTGGGCGCCGTATTAAAACGAACGGGCCGCATGCTGCTGCTGTATGTTGCCCTCTGCGCTGCCCTGTTTGCTGGCCTGTCGTCTTTGCCCTCCTCGTTTCTGCCGGATGAAGATCAGGGCTACTTTATGTCATCCCTGCAACTGCCGTCTGATGCAACCATGCAGCGTACCCTTAAAGTGGTTGAAAAATTTGAAGAGGAAATTGCATCGCGACCGGCGATTGAGAGCAACATTATGATCCTGGGCTTTGGCTTTTCAGGTTCTGGCCCCAACTCGGCCATGGCCTTTACCACGCTTAAGGACTGGAAAAACCGACAAGGGATCACCGCCCAGGATGAAGCAAACGCTATCCAGTCGCGCATGGAGAGTGTTTCTGATGCCGTGACGATGAGCCTGCTCCCTCCGGCGATTTCGGATATGGGGACCTCATCCGGATTTACTTACTATCTGCAGGACCGGGCAGGACTGGGATATCAGGCTCTAAAAAAGGCTGCGGATGACCTTGTTCAGCAGGCAAATCAACGGCCTGAACTGAATGATGTCTACATAGATGGCCTGCCGGATGGCACCAGCCTGGCAATTCAGATCGACCGGGAAAAAGCCGAGTCCATGGGCGTCTCGTTTGACGAAATTAATCAAACCTTGTCTGTGACCACGGGCTCCAGTTACGTTAATGACTATACCAATAACGGCCGCGTTCAACAGGTGATTGTTCAGGCCGATGCGCCCTACCGCATGCAGCCCGAACAATTGTTAGCCTTATCGGTAAAAAATCGGACGGGACAGATGGTGCCGGTCTCTACGTTTGCCACCCTTTCATGGAACGTTGCGCCCCAGCAGTTGAACCGCTATCAGGGTTATCCTGCGATACGCATTACAGGAAGTGCCGCCTCGGGTGAATCCAGCGGTACGGCAATGAAAGCCATGGAAGCGCTGGCAAGAGAGATGCCTGCGGGTATCGCAGGGGAATGGGCCGGGAGTTCATCGCAGGAGAAAGCGTCTGAGTCACAGCTTCCCGGCCTTATTGTGCTGTCGATCCTCGTTGTGTTTATGGTTCTTGCCGCGCTCTATGAGAGCTGGTCTATACCCTTCGCGGTTATGCTGGTCGTGCCATTGGGTCTTATTGGCGCGGTAGCGGCCGTACACATTACCGGCATGACAAATGATGTTTTCTTCAAGGTGGGGATGATCACCCTGATCGGGCTGTCTGCAAAAAACGCCATTCTGATTGTCGAGTTTGCCAGGCAGCTGCAGCGGGAGGGGGAAACAATCGTGACAGCAACGCTACAGGCTGCCCGGCAACGCTTGCGACCTGTTCTGATGACCTCACTGGCCTTTACGCTAGGGGTTGTCCCGTTAATGTTGGCCCGTGGCGCAAGTGACAGCACGCAGCATGCCATTGGCACCGGGGTTTTCGGCGGTATGATTAGCGGTACATTTCTCGCCATTTTCTTCGTCCCGGTTTTCTTTATTGTCGTCGCGCGTTTCATCGAGCAGGCCAAGAAAAGGTGAAACGCTTTACGGGATCACGCTTCGACGCTGGTTGGATGAGGTGAACCTGACGCCGGGTGATATACTGGACGAATGCCGAAATTTTCACAGCCGCGTTTCCCATATCAGCCCCTTACGCGCGTTCATTCCCGGGAGATTCGCGAGAAATAGCGTGACACAAGGGGCAGTGAGTGGGCTATAATTTCGAGCTGATTTCGAATAATTTTGAAATACTGCCTGTAACACTATGAATTACAAGGCAAAATAAGCAATGAATATAAGGATTAAAGCTATGGGTTTTCTTTCCGGTAAGCGCATTCTGGTAACCGGTGTTGCCAGCAAACTGTCCATCGCATACGGCATCGCACAGGCAATGCATCGCGAAGGCGCTGAGCTGGCGTTCACCTACCAGAACGACAAGCTGAAAGGCCGTGTTGAAGAATTTGCCGCGCAGCTGGGTTCCAGCATTGTTCTGGAATGTGACGTTGCACAAGATGAAAGCATCGATGGCATGTTTGCTGAACTGGCAAAATCGTGGGATAAATTCGACGGTTTCGTTCACTCCATCGGCTTCGCACCTGGCGACCAGCTGGACGGTGACTACGTGAACGCGGTAACCCGCGATGGCTTTAAAATCGCTCACGACATCAGCTCTTACAGCTTTGTTGCGATGGCGAAATCTTGCCGTGCCATGCTGAACCCGGGCTCCGCCCTGCTGACCCTGTCCTACCTGGGCGCAGAGCGCGCAATCCCTAACTACAACGTGATGGGTCTGGCTAAAGCGTCTCTGGAAGCAAACGTCCGCTACATGGCGAACGCAATGGGCCCTGAAGGCGTGCGCGTTAACGCCATCTCTGCAGGTCCAATCCGCACCCTGGCGGCTTCCGGTATCAAAGATTTCCGTAAAATGCTGGCACACTGCGAAGCGGTTACCCCGATTCGTCGTACCGTTACCATTGAAGATGTGGGTAACTCTGCAGCATTCCTGTGCTCTGACCTTTCCGCGGGTATCTCCGGCGAAGTGGTTCACGTTGACGGCGGCTTCAACATCGCTGCAATGAACGAGCTGGAAATTAAATAAGTTTGTGACTCTCTTCCCGCCCGGGAAGAGAGTTTTTCCCGGCCCGCCCTCTCTCGTTATTCCGTTCTGCTATTTGTTATCACCTAACAATATTTTTCCCCTCATCCGCCTTACGCCAGGATATTGATCGCCATTTTGAGATCAAGGAACGCCCATGGAACAACGCCGTTTTTCCGGCAAAGGCCACTGGTACCACGAAACCCAGTCAAACCACGCGCAGACGGATGTCCTGCCTCTGGTGCCCGAAGCCGCTAACGTCGACGATCGTTTTTTGCTCGATTTAGCCTTACCGGATGAGATTGTTACTGCCTGTGCTGGCTGGCTTACTCCTGCCCGGGCGTTATGTCACCGGTTGTTTCCACTCGATATCGCCGTCAATCGTCTGCATACGCTGAGTGCCTACGACAGGCTGAGCACCGCGCTGACGGTGGCGCAGGCCTGCGGGGTTCAAAGGCTCT
The DNA here is from genome assembly GCF_001463365.1 of Enterobacter sp. 50793107. Lineage (NCBI taxonomy): Bacteria > Pseudomonadati > Pseudomonadota > Gammaproteobacteria > Enterobacterales > Enterobacteriaceae > Enterobacter > Enterobacter sp. 50793107. The sequence continues at coordinate 49,035 of NZ_LNII01000168.1, forward strand.
GTAACCACTACGCCGCCCTTCTCGCCCCCCTTCCCGGCCCGGACTCCTCTCGCGAAAGTAACCGCCGTCTGGCGCAGATCACGCAGTATGCCCGCCAGCTTGCCAGCTCACCGGATGTCATTGATGATAAAGCGCAGAACCAGCTTGATGAGGTGGGTCTGACAACGTATGACATTGTGCTCATCAGCCAGATTATTGGCTTCATCGGTTTTCAGGCCCGCGCGGTAGCAGTATTTCAGGCTCTACTGGGTTACCCCGTACGCTGGCTGCCGGGACACCATATTCAACCGCACACGCTGCCCGCCAGGCCCGGTGCCTGGATCGCTCTACTGCCTGTCGTGGAACTGCGCTATGCCAGTGCGCATCAACTTGAGTCGCTTTCACGCTGGCAAGCCGAGCCCGCCCTTCAGGCGCTGACGCCTGTGCTCTGCCACGAACCCACGTTGCTCGATCTGACAGGAGAAATCCTGAACCATTGCCGCAATGAAGACCGGGCCGCGTCGCCAGCGCTCTTAGCGGCCGTGGAGTTGTTGACACGTTCACCGGACCGTTTCAGTGCAGCACAGTTTAACCCGCTCACGGAGGAAGGTCTTCCCGCTGGCCGGGCGATTGCACTGCTTACGCGAAGCGCGTTAGACGGCTGGCTGGAGCGTTTGAAAGTTGCGCTTGGCAAAGCGGAATAACCATACTATTTACCCAAAGAGCGCTTGCTGTGGCAGTGAGAATCGCGTAAAACTGTCAGCCGCTCAATGGCTACGAAAATAGAACATTATGTTTCAGGACAACCCGCTGCTAGCGCAGCTTAAACAGCAACTGCATTCCCAGACGCCGCGTGCAGAAGGGGTCGTAAAAGCCACGGAAAAAGGCTTTGGTTTCCTTGAAGTCGACGCGCAGAAAAGCTACTTCATTCCGCCACCGCAGATGAAGAAAGTGATGCACGGCGACCGCGTCATGGCGGTTATTCATACCGAAAAAGAGCGTGAATCTGCCGAGCCGGAAGAACTGATCGAGCCGTTTCTGACCCGTTTTGTGGGCAAGGTGCAGAGAAAAGACGATCGTCTCTCCATCGTGCCGGATCATCCTCTGCTGAAAGACGCCATCCCCTGCCGTGCCGCTCGCGGCGTTGAGCATGATTTTAAAGAAGGTGACTGGGCCGTTGCCGAAATGCGCCGTCATCCACTGAAAGGCGATCGCGGTTTCTATGCGGAACTGACCCAGTTCATCACGTTCGGTGATGACCATTTTGTACCGTGGTGGGTTACGCTTGCGCGCCATAATCTTGAGAAAGAAGCCCCGAACGGCGTCGCCACCGAGATGCAGGACGAAGGTCTTGAGCGTCGCGATCTGACTGCCCTGGAGTTTGTTACTATCGACAGCGCCAGTACGCAAGATATGGATGATGCGCTGTACGCTGAAGAACATGCCGACGGCAAACTGCTGTTAACCGTGGCCATTGCCGATCCTACCGCCTGGATTGCCGAAGGCAGCAAGCTGGACGATATCGCGAAAATCCGTGCGTTCACCAACTATCTGCCGGGCTTTAACATCCCGATGCTGCCTCGTGAACTCTCCGACGATCTCTGTTCGCTGCGGCCGAACGAAGTGCGTCCGGTGCTCGCCTGCCGCATGACCATTGCTGCGGACGGCACAATTGAAGACGATATCGAATTCTTCGCGGCCACCATTGAATCTAAAGCCAAGCTGGCTTACGACGACGTCTCTGACTGGCTGGAGAACACGGGCAGCTGGGAACCGGCCTCTGAGGCCATTGCCGCACAGATTCGTCTGCTGCACCGCATCTGTCTGAGCCGCAGCGAGTGGCGTCAAACCCATGCGCTGGTGTTCAAGGATCGTCCGGACTATCGCTTCGTTCTGGGCGAAAAAGGTGAAGTGCTGGATATCGTGGCCGAACCACGACGCATTGCGAACCGCATCGTCGAAGAAGCGATGATTTCCGCCAATATTTGTGCCGCACGCGTGCTGCGCGACAAGCTGGGCTTCGGCATTTATAACGTTCATACTGGGTTTGATCCGGCGAACACCGAAGCGCTGGCCGCCTTACTGAAGAACCATGATGTGCATGTTGACCCGGAAGAAGTGCTGACCTTGCAGGGCTTCTGCAAGCTGCGCCGCGAGCTGGACGCACAGCCTTCTGGTTTCCTCGACAGCCGTATTCGTCGCTTCCAGTCCTTTGCCGAGATCAGCACTGAGCCTGGCCCACACTTCGGCCTCGGTCTTGAAGCCTACGCCACCTGGACATCTCCAATTCGTAAGTATGGCGATATGGTTAACCATCGCCTGCTGAAAGCGATCATTAAGGGCGAATCAATTGCGCGTCCTCAGGATGACACGACCCTGCAGATGGCAGATCGTCGGCGCCTGAACCGCATGGCGGAACGTGACGTAGGTGACTGGCTGTACGCCCGCTTCCTGCAGGACAAAGCCGGCACAGACACTCGCTTCGCTGCAGAAATCATTGATATCAGCCGTGGGGGGATGCGCGTACGTCTGGTGGATAACGGGGCGGTGGCCTTTATCCCTGCGCCGTTCCTGCATACCGTTCGCGATGAACTGGTCTGTAGCCAGGAAAACGGGACTGTGCAAATCAAAGGTGAAACGGTTTACAAGGTCACCGACGTGATTGACGTAACTATCGCCGAAGTCCGCATGGAAACCCGCAGCATCATCGCGCGCCCTGCCGCCTGATAAGCTGTTCAATTGTCGGCCCTTTCCTTGCCGGACGGGCCGACAATTTTTTCTTTTACGCCACGCTGCAAATTCTTCATTTTTTCTTACTATTTTCAGACTTCCCCCGCCCAAATTCGCCAGAATTATCTACAGTAAAAGAGTGCCGTTATATTCGGTTACGTGAATTTTTATTTGCCAAGTATCCTTTTTTACCTGACTCGTTTTATTATAAGAAACCCGGGAAAAAACAATAAGTTCACATCGGTCTGGCCGTGGTTTCACCTCGAAAAAGCCGATTGCAACTGAATAAATTGTGCGCTAACAGGTAGCTGCAGGAGAAAACATGATGGACGATCTGGAGCAGAATTTGCTGTTTCGTTACATGGGAACTCACAGCCCCTGGTGGCGACTGACAGCGGATAGCAATGCTCTGCACCTTTCCACCAGCGAAAATGCCGATGTCACTCAGGTGGTGGCGCTGGATGATGAACAGGCCGAACTTATTCGCCAGTTAACCGTCATTACGTCCAGTATCTCTATGACGCTCTCGTTGTACGGTGAAGATGTTCCTGTTCACCTTGTCGGACGCAAAATAACCCGTAATGAGTGGGCCGGAACAGCCTCTGCGTGGAACGATACGCCTTCCGTAGCCCGGGACCTGGCTCAGGGGCTGTCCTTTGCGGAACAAGTGGTTTCGGAAGCCAACTCCGTTATCGTAATCCTCGATCAGAACGGCAATATTCAGCGGTTTAACCGCCTGAGCGAGGAGTACACCGGCCTGAAAGAACAAGAAGTTATCGGCCAGAACGTGTTCAAGCTGTTTATGAGCCGCAGTGAAGCGGCAGCCTCTAAGCGCAACATCACCGGCTTCTTTCGCAACGGCAGCTCTTACGAAGTCGAGCGCTGGATCAAAACGCGAAAAGGACAACGGTTGTTTCTGTTCAGAAACAAATTTGTCCACAGCGGCAGCGGTAAAAATGAAATTTTTCTTATCTGTTCCGGCACCGATATTACGGAGGAGCGCCGCGCCCAGGAGCGCCTGCGGGTGCTGGCCAATACCGACACCATCACCGGGTTGCCGAACCGCAACGCGATCCACGAACTGATTTCAGATGCCATCGACAGCCGCGGTGAGACGCAGGTTGGCGTGGTGTATCTCGATCTCGATAACTTCAAAAAGGTGAACGACGCCTACGGGCACATGTTTGGCGATCAGTTATTACAGGCGGTCGCACTGGCCATTCTGAGCTGTCTGGAAGAAGGCCAGGTGCTGGCGCGACTCGGCGGCGATGAATTTATTGTCATGGCCACCAATACCTCTCAGGGTTCTCTGGAAGCGATGGCATCACGCATTCTGACCCGTCTGCGCCAGCCGTTCAGAATTGGTTTGATTGAAATTTATACCGGTTGCTCGTTAGGTATTGCCCTCGCCCCGCAGCACGGTAACGATCGGGAAAGCGTCATCCGCAATGCCGATACCGCCATGTACACCGCAAAAGAGAATGGCCGGGGTAAGTTCTGCGTCTTCTCGCCGGAAATGAACCAGCGCGTTTTTGAGTATCTCTGGCTGGATACCAACCTGCGCAAAGCGCTGGATAACGATCAACTGCTGATCCACTACCAGCCTAAAGTCACCTGGCGCGGTGAAGTCAGAAGCCTTGAAGCGCTGGTGCGCTGGCAATCACCAGAACGCGGGTTGATTCCTCCGCTGGAGTTTATCTCGTATGCTGAGGAGTCAGGGCTGATTGTGCCGCTTGGCCGCTGGGTCATGCTTGATGTGGTTCGCCAGGTGGCGAAATGGCGCGACAAAGGCATTAACCTGCGCGTGGCGGTGAACGTCTCGGCCCGTCAGCTGGCAGATCAAACCATTTTCAGCGACTTAAAACAGGCCCTGAAGGATCTGGATTTTGAATACTGCCCTATCGACGTAGAGTTAACAGAAAGCTGCCTCATTGAAAACGAAGAGCTGGCGCTGTCGGTGATCCAGCAGTTCAGCCAGCTTGGTGCGCAAATCCATCTGGACGATTTTGGTACCGGCTACTCGTCTTTGTCGCAGCTGGCACGCTTCCCCATCGATGCGATAAAACTCGATCAGTCATTTGTCCGGGATATTCATAAACAGTCTATTTCCCAGTCGCTGGTGCGGGCCATCGTCGCGGTGGCGCAGGCGCTTAATTTGCAGGTCATTGCCGAAGGTGTGGAGAACGCAAAAGAAGACGCCTTTCTGACTAAGAACGGCGTCAACGAACGGCAGGGTTTTCTCTTTGCTAAGCCCATGCCCGCTGCCGCATTCGAGCGATGGCTAAAGCGATATCAGGCGCGTAAACAGCACTAACTGGCTTTGCGTAAACCCGCCGCATGATGGCGGTTTTGCAGCATGACCAGACGCTCCATATAGGCGATATCTTTTGGTTCAAGGCAGAACGCGGCGTCAACCCAATCTTCCGTGATATCCATCAGCTCACTGCGAGGCAGCTGCAGCACGCGGGTACGGGCACGTAACATCGCCTTTACGCCGTTCATCTTCGGCCGCAGCGTGTCAATGAACGTTCTGACGGAGACGTAACTTTGCCCGGGTTCGAACAGGACATCCACTAACCCATGCTGTTCATACCATTCTGCCGTATGAGACTCCCCTTTGTAGATGAGCTCCTCCGCCAGCTTCATACCTGAGCGGCGAGCAACCAGCGAGTACCCCCCCATGCCGGGGAAAAGGTTGAAGGCGATCTCAGGGAAGCCTAAGCGGGCATCGCGCTGGGACAGCACAAAGTGGTGCGCCAGCGCGGCTTCGAATCCGCCCCCTAACGCACTGCCTTCGACCATCGCCAGGGTAATAGCCCCCGTATCAAACCCCCGTGACGCCGCATGAACGCAGTCCACGCAGGCACGGGCATAGGCTCTTAACGCTTCGCGGCGTCCGTTTTGGATACATTCGACAAAGAACTGTAAATCACCTCCCGCATTGTACATCTCGGGTACCAGCGAACCGGTAACCCAAAAATCGACCGCAAACCCGGACTGGCGAACAAGCCAGGAGAGGTTCATGATCTCTTCGATTAACGCATGGTTGAAACAAGGTCGTGGCTGCGCCCGCAACATCATCCAGACTGTGCGGCGCTCCTCCTCGTAATACCCGGACAACTGAGTGAAACGTTCAGTATCGGTAAACAGTGTGCAGGTAGTCTGATTGATAACTGTCATAGTCTAATTCCTCATATAAAAAAGCGCCTTGCGCGCAGTTTTAGACTAATCCACTCATTCATCACGCTGCATGCGGGGGAATAAATTTATTACTTTCATTTATGTAATTTAGTTATTGCATTTTTTCCCTTCTCTTTTGAATCCATTTTCTGCATCATTGAAAATATTAACTTTTCGTACCCGGGATGAGATTATGTCTAACATTGATGCGCAGGCCGTAGCCCAACGAATTGATACCGTGCTGGATATACTGGTGGCGGGCGATTATCACTCTGCGATCCGTAACCTTGAGATCCTGAAGTCTGAACTTCTGGCTCAGAATGGCGCCGAAACCGCGTCAGAAAACAGACAGCCAAAAGCCCCGTGGGAAGTTTAACCACGCCCTATCCGCCCTCGTTTCGCTTTATTAAATGGATGCTATGAATTCCCGACAACAAATCATTTTGCAGATGGTCATCGATCAGGGGCGCGTGAGCGTCGTCGATCTCGCTAAAACGACAGGCGTTTCTGAAGTCACCATCCGTCAGGATCTGAATCTACTCGAAAAACAGAGCTACCTGCGTCGTGCGCATGGGTATGCGGTCCCGCTGGACAGCGAGGACGTCGAAACCCGCATGATGAATAACTATGCCCTCAAACGTGAGCTGGCTGAGTTTGCCGCGTCCTTAGTGAACAATGGCGAAACGGTCTTTATTGAGAACGGCAGTAGCAACGCCCTGCTGGCCCGCACCCTGGCCGAGCAAAAAGACATCACCATCATTACCGTCAGTAGCTATATCGCTCACTTGTTGAAGGAGACACGCTGCGAGGTCATCCTGCTGGGCGGTATCTATCAGAAAAAAAGTGAGAGCATGGTCGGCCCGCTGACGCGTCAGTACGTGCAGCAGGTGCATTTCAGCAAGGCCTTCATCGGTATTGACGGCTGGCAGCCAGAAACCGGCTTTACCGGCCGGGATATGATGCGTTCAGACGTTGTGAACGCGGTACTGGAAAAAGAGTGTGACGCAATCGTGCTGACCGACAGTTCAAAATTTGGCGCGGTCCATCCCTATATGATGGGGCCAATATCCCGGTTCAGCCGCGTAATTACCGATGACCGTCTGAGCGAAGCGCATCGGAATAAACTCCAGGAAGACGGACTTATCGTCGACATTATTAAAAAACCCGCCTGATACCGCGAGCGCCTGAATTTCAGGCGCCTCTTAACCTCTCTCTGAGAGGAATCCTAACCCCCCTTTAAGAGTTTTTACCTGTTTAACTGACCCTGAAGACGTAAAATTAATGTTAGCGATATAACAGGAAGTGACTATCACCTGCGTGATGACGTAACACCTGCGCGACCAGCTTTCACGGAGAACAGAATTTAAGTATTCGTTTAGTCTATACTTAAAGCGTGCATCTTTCCGTGAATCGATAATTCAGGAGAAAGTATTATGACCTTAACCAGCAAAAAATTAGCCGCCGCTGTTCTGGCAATCACTGTAGCAATGTCCCTGAGCGCATGCTCTAACTGGTCTAAACGTGACCGTAACACCGCTATTGGTGCCGGTGCTGGTGCACTGGGTGGTGCAGTATTAACAGACGGTAGTACGCTGGGTACATTAGGTGGTGCTGCTGTTGGTGGTATTATCGGTCACCAGGTCGGCAAATAATTATTATACGCCCTGATGGGCATCGCGATATTTATCGCATTTCAGGTCTGACTTACGCACGTATAAAACAAGAGCCACGGTAAATACCGTGGCTCATTTATTTTAGCCGCCCGCCAGTTTTACTTTCATCCCTTTGGCTTCGAGATGCGATTTAATGACATCGCGTTTATCACCCTGGATTTCGATTATCCCGTCTTTGACGGCACCGCCGCAGCCACATTTCTTTTTCAGTTCAGCCGCCAGTTTCGCCAGTTCTGCATCATCCAGATCGATACCCGTGATAAGGCAAACACCCTTACCTTTACGCCCGCTGGTCTGGCGCTGGATACGGACAATACCGTCGCCTTTCGGGCGCTCTGCTTTCGCTTTCGGTTCATCAATGCGCCCGGTTTCGGTTGAATAGACCAGACGGCTGTTTGAGTCGGTCATTACGCCCCCTTTTTCAGTGATGCGTTGATCGCCTTAAGCGTCTCTGCCGGATTGGCAGATTGTGTCACCGGACGGCCGATGACCATGTAATCCACGCCTGCCGCCAGCGCCTGCTCAGGGGTCATAATACGGCGCTGATCGCCAGCCTCGCTGCCCGCTGGGCGAATACCCGGCGTGACCAGTTTGAAATTCTGGCCCAGCTCCGTTTTGAAACGCACCGCTTCCTGCGCGGAACAGACAACACCGTCCAGGCCGCAATTCTGCGTCAGCCGCGCAAGACGTTCTGCATGTTCAGCCGGTGACAACGTCACACCGAGGTCACGCAGGTCATTTTCGTCCATGCTGGTCAGCACCGTTACCGCAATCAACAAGGGGGCGTCGCTGCCAAACGGCAGAAGCGCTTCACGCGCGGCTGTCATCATTCTCGCCCCACCCGATGCATGCACGTTAACCATCCATACACCCAACTCGGCAGCCGCGGCAACGGCGTGCGCCGTGGTGTTTGGAATATCATGGAATTTGAGGTCGAGGAAAACGTCAAAACCGCGCTGTTGCAGATCGCGTACGATTTGTGGTCCAAATAACGTAAACATCTCTTTGCCCACTTTAAGGCGACAGTCGCGAGGATCAATACCGTCGACAAAAGCCAGAGCAGCGTCACGTTTATTGTAATCAAGAGCAACAACAACAGGAGAATCAGTAACTACGCGGTAAGTGGAGGAAGTAACAGACGTCATGACCAGCCCTTTTCGTCTATGGGCGCGCAGCGGCGCGGAACAGATAAACGGCGTGCATTCTACCTGCCAGCGCCACAAATTGACAGGATCGTTTTATTCCCTGTCAGGCTGGCAAACCGCACGATGCTGAACGGGATTATAAAAGTGATAAGTATGTTGTAACTAAAGTGAGGTGTTTTAAAAAAATTACTGTCCATCGAGACCGCGAATGGGCTTGATGGTTGACCAGGCCCGGCACGAAGGACAGTGCCAGTACAGCGTATACGCGGTAAAACCACACTTCTGACAGCGGTAGCGCGGCTTGCTACGCACCTGTTCGCCCACCATGTCACGCAGCACCATCAGGCTCTCTTTAGCACGCCCTTCTTCTGCATCGTTCAGGTGGTAATCCATCAGCTTATGGAAAACCCGCATGGTAGGATGACGCTGCAGCTGACGCGTAATATAAACCTGCGCCGTGTCGCTGCCCTCATGCTGCTCCACTACGTCGGAAAGCATCAGCTCCGCAGTGGCTCCGGTGTTCTCTTCCACGCAGCGGCGCAGGAACGCTACCCACTCATCCTGTTTACCCAGCTGTTGATAACAGGTCTGCAGCATTTCAAGGGTTTCACTGACCAGCTCTTTGTCCTGATCAATGACGCGCAGCAGGCTTTCAACGGCTTTGGCATAGTCGCCACTCGCCATAAACACGCGCCCCATCATGATGGAAATACGCGCGCTGTTGCGGTCTGCGGCGGCCCCTTTTTTCAGCAACGCCATGGCTTTGTCCATGTCGTCGTTCCCCATCTGCTGCAGGGCCAGTTCGCAGTAAAAATGGGCTATCTCGACGCGCTGTTTGTCTTTACCCAGCTTGACCAGACGTTCAGCGGTATCAATGGCTTTCTGCCAGTCGCTGGTGGCCTGGTAAATCTGCAGCAGCTGCTGCAGCGCGCCTATGCGGAAATCTGTTTCATCCACCAGTTGCGAGAACATGTCTTCCGCACGTTCATACAACCCCGCCGCCATGTAATCGCGGCCCAGCTGTTGTACTGCCAGCAGACGCTGATCGTAAGTTAACGAGGCGCTTTCCATGAGGGTCTGGTGAATACGAATGGCACGGTCAACCTCGCCACGCGAGCGGAACAGGTTGCCCAGGGTCAGGTGTGCTTCAACGGTCCCTGTGTCCTCTTTTAACATGTCGAGGAACAGGTCGACCGCTTTGTCCTGTTGATTGCTCAGGAGGAAGTTCACCCCTGCAACGTAGTCGCGGGAGAGTCGGTTCGCCTCATCCTGTTTTGTTTGTTGCGCACTTCTGCGGCCCATATACCAGCCATAGGCAGCGGCTACAGGCAAAAGCAGAAACAACAACTCCAGCATATTCGATTATTCCTTGACGACCGGCACACCAGAGCTTTCCGGGATGTCGGACGCAGGCGCAATTTGATGTTCGAGGCGTTTAATTTTACGTTCAGCGCGCGCAAGCGAAACACGTACTTTTAACCAGAACAGACCGCAAACCAGCCAGCCGATGGCGAAACCCGCTGCGAACAAGACCGCCAGCAGGCTCGAAACCCGATACTCGCCCTGCGCCAGCAGATAGTTAAACGTCACCTGTTGATCGTTTTGTGCACCCAATGTGACTGAAATGACAAAAATCGCCAATACCAGTAAGAAAATGAGTAAATATTTCACATTACTTCCCGTTATGTGGTTCAAGCGAATAAAGTGTGTTCAACTTACCGCAATCAGCCTTATAAACTACCATTTTAGCGACGGGCGCGAAACGGAAAAAGTGACGCGCCCGTCATGGATTTATGGGCTGAATGCGCAAAATCAACCTTCAGACGCCACTGTGCTCCCTTTCGGCGATCTCTTCTTTCTCTTCCGGCGGCGGCGTTAACGGACCGCAGAGCCGTTCAGCCAGCCAGGTGGCAAGGGTAACAAGCAGCCATGAAATGAGCGTCGCCACCACTAAATCGCGTGGCCAGTGCATGCCCAGCAGTAGACGGCTCCCCATCACCCCCGTCGCCCAGACCAGTAAAATGGCGATAGTGACAGTCCGACGCCGCGGCCATAAAAGGCCGACGGCAAGAAGTGCCCAACTGGCGGCGAACATGGTGTGCCCGGATGGAAACGCAAAGCCGGTCTCTTTTTGCCAGTGTTTACGTAAAAACGTCGGGATATCCTGCTGTTCCGCAAGCTGTTCTTTCACCAGCGCACCGCGATCTTTACGTTTTAAATTGTAGAACTCATTCACCGGAACATGATGCGTTTTTTCCAGCCAGACCACAAAAGGCCGCGGCTCCTGCACATGGCCTTTCACCCAGGATTTTACCCCCTGGCCAACAAGAATCGCCCCACCGAGGATAGCAAAGAGCACCAGCGCTGCGCGGAGACGAAAGCGCAGGCACCACAAAAACCAGGCGCAAAGCACTACATGAGTAATAATGCCCCATGGCTGGGTGACCGTCTCTGTTATCCAGTATAACGTTTTCTGCCACAGGGTATTGTGCCCGGGCTGCCACATCCAGCCTGATACCCAAACGGCTAATGGCATTATCAACAATATGGCCGCACCTGCTGCCGTTCGTCTGGCGATTGAAAGCATGTCTTCTCCTTTTTCGCTAAGCGTCACAATCATAACTGAAATTCATCCGACGGGTGGATATGTCGGATCGTGCGTTTAACGTTCGTATAGCATGGCAGCCATTAGGCGAACCTGCTGAGCTTGTGGCAAAATGAACGGATACAGAAAGCAAAAACAGGCGGAAGACACGAAACGTGTCAGCCTACTCTGGAGAATCACATGCAGCTTAAACGTGTGGCAGAAGCCAAACTGCCAACCCCATGGGGCGATTTCCTGATGGTGGGATTTGAAGAACTGGCGACCGGACAGGATCACGTCGCGCTGGTGTACGGCGACATTTCAGGACAAACCCCGGTACTTTCTCGCGTTCATTCGGAGTGTCTGACCGGCGATGCGTTGTTCAGCCTGCGCTGTGATTGCGGTTTCCAGCTGGAGGCAGCGCTCTCTCATATTGCCGAAGAGGGTCGCGGTGTGCTGCTTTATCACCGCCAGGAAGGGCGCAATATTGGCCTGCTGAATAAAATCCGCGCCTACGCGCTGCAGGACCAGGGGTACGACACGGTAGAAGCAAACCACCAGCTCGGCTTCGCTGCCGATGAGCGCGATTTCACGCTGTGTGCGGATATGTTTAAGCTGCTGGGCGTGGATGAAGTACGCCTGCTGACTAACAACCCGAAAAAAGTCGAAATTCTGACCGAAGCGGGGATCAATATCGTTGAGCGTGTACCGCTCATTGTGGGACGTAACCCAAAAAACGCGCACTACCTCGATACCAAAGCCGCCAAAATGGGGCATCTGCTGAGCGAGTGATCGCAAAGTGCCCGGCAACGCCATCGCGTGCCGGGCTGGCTCCATCAGTCCAGCATCTTACGAATCACGTAATGTAGAATGCCGTCGTTCTGGTAATAGGTGAGTTCTGTTGCCGTATCGATACGACACCGGCAGTCGAGCACCTCTGTTTTACCGTCTGCGCGCGTTAATTTCACCGGCACCGTTTTACCCGGCTGCAGATTTTGCAGGCCGCTGATGTCAATCAGCTCTTCCCCGGTGAGTCCCAGCGTTTTACGGGTGACGCCCTGCGGGAATTCGAGTGGCAGGATCCCCATCCCTATCAGGTTTGAACGGTGGATACGTTCAAACGATTCGGCAATCACCACCCGAACCCCAAGCAGACGCGGGCCTTTCGCCGCCCAGTCACGGCTGGAGCCAGAGCCGTACTCTTTCCCGGCGATAACCGCCAGCGGCGTGCCTTCCTGCTGGTATTTGACGGCGGCGTCATAAATTGAGATCACGTCGCTCCCCGGCAAATGTCGCGTCATGCCCCCTTCCACGCCCGGCACCATTTCATTGCGGATACGGATATTGGCAAACGTGCCGCGCATCATCACTTCATGGTTACCACGACGTGAGCCATAGGAGTTGAAATCCCGGCGCTCCACACCCCGGCTCTGCAGGTAACGGCCTGCTGGACTGTCGGCTTTGATGCTTCCCGCCGGCGATATGTGGTCCGTGGTGACGGAGTCTCCCAGCATCGCCAGAATGCGCGCGCCGTGGATATCCTGCAGCGGTGCAGGTTCAGCCAGCATCTCATCGAAGAACGGCGACAGGCGGATATAGGTCGAATCGTCCTGCCAGTCATAGGTATCTGAACCCACGACGTCGATGGCCTTCCATTCCGGCGTACCTTCGAACACCTCCGCATACTCTTTGCGGAACATTTCGGTAGAAACTTTCTCTACGGCCAATGCAATTTCCCGGGCAGATGGCCAGATATCCTTCAGATAGACCGGATCATTCTTGCGATCGTGGCCAATCGGATCGGTGACCAGGTTGATATTCATATTCCCGGCCAGAGCGTATGCCACAACCAGCGGTGGAGACGCCAGCCAGTTGGTCTTGACCAGCGGATGAATACGGCCTTCAAAGTTTCGGTTACCGGACAGAACGGCCCCGACGGTGAGATCGCCCTGCTTGATCGCCATCTCAATCGGTTCAGGTAACGGACCCGAGTTCCCGATACAGGTGGTGCAACCGTACCCCACCAGGTTAAAGCCCAGCTCATCCAGATACGGCGTTAATCTGGCCTGTGCAAGGTAATCTGAAACCACTTTGGAGCCCGGTGCCAGAGAGGCTTTTACCCACGGCTGAGGCTTAAGCCCCAGCTCTACCGCTTTCTTCGCCAGCAGACCGGCGGCCATCAGCACGCTGGGGTTCGACGTATTTGTACAGGAGGTTATGGCTGCAATGACAACCGCACCATCCGGAAGCTGATACTGATGTCCGTTCAGGACATAGTCGATTGGGCGGTGGTCTTTTTTCGCCGTGTTAACTTCCAGTTCATTACTGGCGGCAAAGGCTTTCGGTACGTCACTCAACGCCACCCGATCCTGTGGACGTTTTGGCCCCGCCAGGCTCGCCTCGACGGTTCCCATATCCAGTTCAAGTGTGCTGGTAAATACCGGTTCATCGCCCGGGTTACGCCACATCCCCTGCGCTTTGGTATACGCTTCAACCAGCGCCACCTGCTCTTCGCTACGGCCACTCAGGCGCATATATTCCAGCGTGACAGTATCGATGGGGAAAAAGCCGCAGGTTGCGCCATACTCCGGCGCCATGTTGGCGATGGTGGCACGGTCGGCAAGCGGTAATGAATCCAGCCCGTCACCGTAGAATTCGACAAATTTACCCACCACACCATGCTTACGCAGCATCTGCGTAACGGTAAGTACCAGGTCGGTGGCGGTAATGCCTTCCGACAGTTTGCCGGTAAGCTTAAAGCCCACCACATCAGGGATCAGCATCGATACCGGCTGGCCAAGCATGGCCGCTTCGGCTTCAATTCCGCCAACGCCCCAGCCCAGAACGCCCAGGCCGTTAATCATGGTGGTGTGCGAATCGGTGCCCACCAGAGTATCCGGATAGGCCACCCACTCTTTATCCTGCAATTCACTCCAGACCGCTTTGCCCAGGTATTCAAGATTCACCTGGTGGCAGATACCCGTACCGGGCGGAACGACGCTAAAGCGGCTAAAGGCCTGCTGCCCCCACTTCAGAAAGACGTAACGTTCGTGGTTACGCTCCATTTCCAGACGTACGTTTTCGCCAAAGGCATCGTCGTCACCAAAGTGGTCCACGGTGACAGAGTGGTCGATAACGAGATCAACGGGAGAGAGCGGATTTACTTTAGCGGTATCGCCGCCAAGGCGCTTCACCGCTTCGCGCATTGCCGCAAGGTCAACCACAGCAGGGACCCCGGTAAAGTCCTGCATCAGGACCCTTGCCGGTCGATAGGCAATTTCTCTGTCAGCATGGGCATGCTTAAGCCACCCTGCCAGTGCCTGGATATCTTCAAGGGTGACGGAATCACCATCCTGCCAGCGTAAGAGGTTTTCCAGTAAAACTTTCAAGGACTTGGGTAAACGCGAAATGTCCCCAAGCGTCCTGGCTGCCAGCGGCAGGCTGTAGTAGTGCCAGGTTTTATTTTCTGCCTGTAATGTGTCCTTACTGGCTTCGCGTAGGGTTACCGACATAAGCTCCTCCTTAATTACAGAGATGTCCTGACAATCATCAGGGCTGTAATTAAAGATAACACAAAGATGTCGTAACGTTTTGATAACAACCCGAAATGATAAATCCAGGAATGTTCCAGTGCGGGGGAGAAAACAAAAAACCCCGCCGTAGCGAGGTTTTACGATTTAGTGGAGGGCCAGCCAGATAAGCTGTGACCAGAACAGAATCGACGCGGAAAAAACGCCGAGCCATGACCAGTATTTCATAGACATCATGTTATTCATCATAGGGACACCAGGCATTATTTATTAAAGGTTCCGAGGTCTGCCCTCAGTTCAATATTGCTGATGTGTATTTATTAAAGAGTACAAATGCATTGAGCCTTTATTCAGACTATTTGCATCATTACGCAATTAAGTAAATTATTGTTTTTTGGGTTCGTCTTCTGCGAACACATCAATAAACGCTTGCTGTTGCGGCGTCAGTTTCCAGGACGCGGGTACGGCAGTGGCAGGTGCTTTGCGCACTTTGTGGCCCCTGTCACGAAGCTGACACATCTGTTTAACTGTTTCTGTACGTACCGTCACTGCCATATTCAACCCCAATAGTTCCAGGCCAGGAAAGCAACCACCACCCAAAACAAGGCGGAGACGAGAAAGACCGCCAGCCAGGCTTTACGCTTGAGCGCAGGATCCCTTTGCGGTTCTTCACTTCCTGAAGGCATTGCTAACCTCATACAATCGATATCGCTTATCATTTAGAGACCAAACAATTGGTACAATTAATCATCTGTTGAGATAAATCCTAAAGAAACTTTAGCCGAAAAGCCAGTGAATTTACGTATCTATTGATGGGAAATATTCATTCTTTTGACCAGAAATAAATATTTGAAAGGAAATATTTGCGAAGCCAAAAATTAGTTCTACTTTTGTCGCCAATTCACGACATTATAACCACACTAAATAAATGGTTAATGACATTATACGGCAGTTAAGTGCAGATGATGATAATTCTAATTTAGCTTTGAGAGGTTATTTCGGTATCTTTCCTGGGCGGAAAGATACCGGGAGTGATTATTTTGCCGGAAGTTTGATGTCTTTAAACATCTCTTCGATATCTTCATTTGAACGTAATGCCACGGCCGTATCGACCACGTCGCGCGTTAAATGTGGGGCAAAGCGCTGAATAAAATCATACATATAGCTACGGAGGAAGGTACTGCGACGGAAACCAATCTTAGTGGTGCTATGGCTGAAAATATCATGCGCATCAAGACGCACGAGGTCAGGGTCAGATACGGGATCAACCGCCATGCTGGCAATCACCCCTACCCCCAGTCCAAGCCGCACGTAGGTCTTAATTACGTCAGCATCGGTTGCGGTGAAGACGATACGCGGCGTTAATCCTGCACGATTGAATGCAGTATCAAGCTCGGAGCGCCCGGTAAAGCCGAAGGTATACGTCACTAAGGGGTATTGCGCCAGCTCTTCAATAGTGACCGACCCTTTACCGGCTAACGGGTGATCGGGCGTGACGACAATAGAACGGTTCCAGTGATAGCACGGCAGCATAACCAGATCGTCATACAGATGCAGCGCTTCGGTTGCGATAGCAAAGTCCGCATTACCCTTCGAAACCGCCTCAGCGATTTGCGTCGGCGAGCCCTGATGCATATGGAGAGAGACGCGTGGATAGCGCTCAATAAAGCCCTTAATAACGCCCGGCAGCGCATAGCGTGCCTGGGTATGGGTGGTGGCAATATACAGCGACCCTTTATCCGGCCAGGTATGCTCACCCGCCACCGATTTAATTGCGTCGACTTTAGAGAGAACCTCCCGCGCGATGCGGATAATCTCCTGCCCTGCTGGCGTCACCTGGGTGAGGTGTTTACCGCTACGAGCAAAAATCTGAATACCTAACTCATCTTCCAGCATGCGGACCTGCTTGCTGATACCCGGCTGAGAGGTATATAGCCCCTCAGCGGTAGAAGAGACGTTAAGGTTGTGGTTTACCACCTCAACAATATAACGAAGCTGCTGTAATTTCATGCCAGACCATCCGATTTAGCGCATGCGGTCAATCGCTTAAGACGATTTGATAATAAGAAAAGGGTTAACTATAACCACTATATCATTTATAGCCTGACTGTATAGTACGGAACAAAAAATAATAACAAGGTAATAAAAAAGGGCCGGAAGTCCGGCCCTTTCACAGGTAAGTTACGGTAAGGAAAGATTATTTCTTGCCTTCCACCCATTTGCCATCCACAAAGAATGCTGACCAGCCGGTTGCCTTGCCGTCTTTCTCCGCCGCAACATACTGCTGCTTCGTTTTACGGCTAAAACGCACAACGGTTTTATTGCCTTCCGGATCCTGCTGTGGCGCATCGGCCAGGTAGCGCAGTTTCTCAGGCAGGCGGTCGCGGAAACGATACAACTCTTCCACCAGTGGCGCGCGGGTTTCGCGCGATTTAGGGAAGGTGTTTGCCGCAAGGAACACGCCGGCAGCACCATCACGCAGCACGAAGTAAGCGTCGGACTTCTCGCACGGCAACTCTGGCAGCGGAACCGGATCTTCCTTCGGTGGCGCGACTTCACCGTTACGCAGGATTTTACGCGTGTTCTTACACTCGTCGTTGGTGCACGCCATGTACTTGCCGAAGCGCCCCATTTTCAGGTGCATCTCAGAACCACACTTCTCACACTCAACGATAGGACCGTCGTAACCTTTAATGCGGAACTCACCCTCTTCGATCTCATATCCATCGCAGGTCGGGTTATTACCGCAGACGTGCAATTTACGTTTTGGATCGATGAGGTAGCTGTCCATCGCGGTGCCGCATTTCTTGCAGCGACGTTTTGCACGCAGAGCGTTGGTTTCCGCATCATCACCTTCCAGCACGTTGAGCACTTCGTTCTCAGGTACCAGGTTAATGGTGGTTTTGCAGCGTTCTTTCGGCGGCAGCGCGTAGCCAGAACAGCCGAGGAATACGCCAGTGGTGGCAGTACGGATCCCCATTTTACGACCACAGGTTGGGCAGTCGATGCTGGTCAGGACCATCTGATTTGGCAGCATGCCGCCCTCTTCAGGATCTTTTTCCGCTTTTTCAAGCTGGTTGGTAAAGTCGCTGAAGAAGCTGTCGAGAACCTTTTTCCACTCGGCCTGATGGCTGGCCACCTGATCGAGACTGTCTTCCATTTGCGCGGTGAAGTCGTAGTTCATCAGTTCGCGGAAGTTGGCTTCCAGGCGGTCAGTGACGATCTCACCCATTTTTTCCGCATAGAAACGACGGTTTTCAACACGCACGTAACCGCGGTCCTGAATGGTCGAAATAATCGATGCATAGGTGGATGGACGGCCAATACCGCGTTTTTCCAGCTCTTTAACCAGAGACGCTTCGCTGAAACGCGCTGGCGGCTTGGTGAAGTGCTGGGCAGGCACGAGATCAACCAGAGAGAGCTCATCCCCTTTGTTTACCGCAGGCAGGGTTCTGTCTTCATCACCCTTACGTAGCGCAGGCATCACTTTAGTCCAGCCATCGAAGCGCAGGATACGGCCACGCGCTTTCAGGCGGAAATCACCTGCACCAACGGTCAGCGTGGTGGAGTCATACTGTGCTGGTGTCATCTGGCACGCCACGAACTGACGCCAGATAAGCTGATACAGCTTCTGGGCATCGGCTTCCATATCTTTCAGCGATTCGGCTAACACGGAGACGTCAGAAGGACGAATGGCTTCGTGCGCTTCCTGTGAGTTCTCCTTGCTGGCGTACTGGTTTTCACTCGCTGGCAGGTATTTCTTACCGAAGTTGTCACTGATGTAGCCGCGCACCATGTTGACGGCGTCCAGGCTCAGGTTTGTCGAGTCAGTACGCATATAGGTGATATAACCCGCTTCATACAGACGCTGGGCCATCATCATGGTTTTCTTCACGCCATAGCCCAGGCGCGTGCTCGCAGCCTGTTGCAGCGTAGACGTAATAAACGGTGCGCCAGGTTTGCTGCTGGTCGGTTTGTCTTCACGCTCCAGAACCTGGTAGCGCGCTTTTTCCAGCAGCGCCACGGCCGCCATGGTCTGTTCACGATTTTCAGGACGGAACGGTTTGTCATTCTGATGACTCACCTGCAGCGGCAGCGCATCTCCACCCGGCGTGGTGACATTGGCATCCACTTCCCAGAACTCTTCCGGGACGAAGGCTTTGATCTCACGCTCGCGTTCAACAACCAGACGCACAGCAACGGACTGCACACGCCCTGCGGACAGACCGCGGGCAATCTTTTTCCACAGCAGTGGAGAGACCATGTAACCCACGACACGGTCCATGAAACGGCGCGCCTGCTGCGCGTTTACGCGGTCGATGTTCAGTTCACCCGGCTTCTCAAACGCCTGGCGAATCGCATTCTTCGTAATTTCGTTAAACACTACACGGCTGTAGCGTTTGTCGTCACCCCCGATCACTTCCCGCAGGTGCCAGGCAATGGCTTCCCCTTCGCGGTCAAGGTCGGTTGCGAGATAAATGTGGTCTGCTTTTTCAGCAAGCTGCTTCAGCTCGTTAACGACTTTTTCTTTGCCGGGCAGCACTTCATAGTGTGCATCCCAGTTATGCCATGGGTTAACACCCATACGGTTGACAAGCGCGCTACGTTCATCCTTTTTAGGCTTTTTAGCCCCTTTGGTGGAGGTAGAGTCTGCGCTCTTTTTGCTGGCTGAGCCACTGGTCGGCAAATCGCGGATGTGACCGACGCTGGACTTAACCACGTAGTCATTACCCAGATACTTATTGATCGTTTTGGCTTTTGCCGGGGACTCAACGATGACGAGAGCTTTACCCATATTCACCTTTACCTAATTTAATTCTTCCAGGAATACGCCGCATGTTGATTTCCCTTCCACTGACGACGAGCCATTGATATTGCGACTGCGTCAGGGGATATCAACCCCTTTGTCTTACTGAACGTCATAACGTTAACGCCCAGGTGATTGAGTTATCGGGTATTTTTCTCACATCGGATGTAATTCGTGACGAATTCCCGGTCGAATGTCAAGCAATTCTGTTGCCAGAATGACGAAAGCGCACACTCTACCTGATAAAATTCGTTACGCAACTTTATTAGCATGCAAAAGCAAATCCTGCCAGCCAGGTCACGGCACCTTACCCCCTCACATTACAGGGAAAATTTGCCCCCAAAGCGCCCCCGGCGTAGACTATTGTCACTGTTTAAGGAGTGGATTATGCAGAATACAACCCAACCCATTGATCGAGCCTCTCTGCTTATCGAAGCAAATAAGCTGATTCGTGACCATGAAGACACCCTGGCGGGCATTGAAGCGACCGGCGTGGAACAACGTAACGGCGTGCTGGTATTCAGCGGCGAATACTTCCTTGACGAACAAGGGTTACCCACCCCGAAAAGCACCGCCGTATTCAATATGTTTAAATACCTGGCGCACACGCTTTCAGAGAAATATCACCTGGTCGATTAACGCAAAACGCGAGGCACTGGCCTCGCGTTTTTGTTTACAGCAGCGGTTTTTGTCCGCGTTGCAACCAGCGGAGCAGCAGGCGATCCGCGCTTTCGGCCGCGCTGTTCGTAAAGCGGTCAAGCAGTCGCTTACGCTGGGTAAAGCGCACGCCAACCAGTTCGCGTCCTTCCATCAGATTCAACAGCAGGTCGTCACTGGTGCCCACTTCATCCACCAGCCCTTTTTCCTGCGCCTGCGTACCGTACCAGTGCTCCCCTGTTGCCACCTGGTCAATATCAAGCGCCGGGCGCATACGGTGCACAAAGTCTTTAAAGAGGTGATGGGTTTCATTGAGATCTTCACGGAATTTCTGCCGTCCTTCTTCCGTGTTCTCCCCCAGCAGCGTCAGGGTACGTTTGTACTGACCCGCCGTATGCAATTCAATGTCGATCTCTTTGCTTTTCAGGAAGCGGTTAAAGTTCGGGATTTGCGCAACCACCCCGATGGAGCCAATAATAGAAAACGGCGCCGCAACAATTTTATCCGCCACGCAGGCCATCATATAGCCACCGCTCGCCGCGACTTTATCCACCGCAACCGTCAGCGGGATCTGTTTTTCACGCAGACGCTGTAGCTGCGAAGCCGCCAGCCCATAACCATGAACGACCCCACCCGGACTCTCAAGACGGACAACCACCTGATCCTGCGGTTTAGCCACGGCAAGCACGGCGGTGACTTCTTCACGCAGGGAAGAGACTTCATGGGCATCCATGCTGCCTTTAAAATCGAGCACATAGACACGCGGGGTTGAGGTTTCCTCCGGCGCGTTAAGCTTCGCTTTGGCTTTTGCCGCTTTGGCGTCCTGCTTATGCTTTTTCTTCTGCGCTTTGTGCCACAGTTTCTGTTGATGGCTGTCAAGCAGGGCCAGCGACATCTCTTCCTGCATCTCTTTATACTGCTCGCTCAGGCGGGTAATGCGTAACTCACCACGCTGACGTTTGCGCTGCGTCAGGTTAACAATCAGAACGGCCACTACCGCAATGGCAATCACCACCGTCGCGATCTTTGCCAAAAACAACCCATATTGAGAAAGTAATTCCACGCGTTCCACCTTGATTTAACCACGAATCTTTCACGGCAGTGTACAACAGCCCTGCTCATGCGTCTCGCTCGTGACATTACCTCTGCGAGCCGTCTTCAGGAATCCCCCGATTCTGGTTTAAATATTTGCAAATTGTTAATTTTACAGCGATGCGTCCTGTAGACTGATTGAATTCTCATGCTAATTCGGGCATAAAGCCGAAAAGTCACACAATAAGGCGTCTTTGCATCACTGTGCGCCGAGGAGTCACCGTGCATTATCAACCGCAAAAAAATCTGCTGCAGAACCGCATCATTTTGGTCACTGGTGCCAGCGATGGCATTGGCCGCGAAGCGGCACTGACCTACGCTGACTATGGCGCGAGCGTAATTCTCATTGGCCGTAACGAAGAAAAACTCAAAGGAGTGGCTCAGGAGATTGACGCCGCCGGTGGAATTCCTGCCCGCTGGTACACGCTGGATCTGCTCACCTGTACCCCTGAAACGTGCCAGGAGCTTGCCCACCGCATCAGCACCCACTACCCACGGCTGGATGGCGTACTGCACAATGCCGGCTTGCTTGGGGAGGTTCGCCCGATGGATGAACAGGATCCTGAGATCTGGCAGCAGGTCATGCAGGTCAATATCAACGGCACCTTTTTCCTGACCCAGGCACTGCTTCCTTTATTACTCAAATCTGATTCCGGTTCGCTGGTATTCACCTCCTCCAGCGTAGGGCGCGAAGGCCGCGCAAACTGGGGGGCGTATGCGGTCTCAAAATTCGCGACCGAAGGGATGATGCAGGTGCTGGCGGAGGAGTATCAGAGCCGTCATCTGCGCGTGAACTGCATTAACCCAGGCGGAACGCGTACCAAAATGCGCGCCAGCGCCTTCCCGACGGAAGATCCGCAGAAGCTTAAAACCCCGGCAGATATTATGCCGCTCTATCTCTGGCTGATGGGCGATGATAGCCGCCGTAAAACAGGGATGACCTTTGATGCCCAGCCAGGCCGTAAACCCGGGATTTCGCAATGAGTGAAGAACGTCACCAGCAACGTCAGCAGCGCCTGAAAGAACAGGTTGATGCCCGTGTCGCCGCTGCGCAGGATGAACGCGGGATCATCATCGTGTTTACCGGCAACGGCAAAGGCAAAACCACCGCTGCCTTTGGTACCGCCACGCGCGCCGTTGGTCACGGGCAGAAAGTGGGTGTCATTCAGTTCATTAAAGGGGAATGGCCCAACGGTGAACGTAACTTACTTGAACAGCACGGGGTTGAGTTCCAGGTGATGGCGACAGGCTTTACGTGGGATACCCAAAACCGGGAAACCGACACCGCGGCCTGCCTCGCGGTATGGGAGCATGCAAAACGAATGCTGGCAGACCCGGCCCTGAACATGGTGTTACTGGATGAGATCACCTACATGGTCGCCTACGACTATCTGCCGCTGGACGCCGTACTGGAGGCACTCAGGAATCGCCCGGCACATCAGACGGTGATCGTCACAGGCCGCGGCTGTCATCGGGATATTCTGGAATTAGCGGATACCGTCAGCGAATTGCGTCCGGTTAAACATGCTTTTGATGCCGGTATCAAAGCGCAAATCGGCATTGATTACTGATAAAAAAGCCCGGTGATATTAACCGGGCTTTTATTTTTAACCGTTGTTATTACGGCTGCCAGCGCGGCGATTATTGTTCACCTGGCTGTGGCGTTTCACCGCACGACGGATCTGGTTCGCCTTCATGCGACGACGATCTTTCTCCACCGCCACTTTGGAGGTGGTTTCTGGCGCCAGTCCCACCAGTTCACGCAGGTAGTTGGTCTGCGTCAGGTCCAGTTCGGTATAGCCACCACGTGGCAGACCTTTTGGCAGCAGAATATCGCCGTAACGGACACGGATCAGCCGGCTAACCTGCACGCCCACCGCTTCCCACAGACGACGAACCTCACGGTTACGGCCTTCGGTCAGGGTAACGTTGTACCACTGGTTGATCCCTTCACCACCGGTAAATTTGATGGTTTTGAACGCTGCAGGACCGTCTTCCAGCTGAACGCCACGCGACAGATCGCGCAGTTTGTTCTCATCAACCTGGCCGAACACGCGTACGGCGTATTCGCGTTCCACTTCACGACTTGGGTGCATCAGACGGTTTGCCAGCTCACCATCCGTTGTGAATAGCAGCAGACCGCAGGTGTTCACATCCAGACGCCCCACGGCAATCCAGCGTGCGCCACGCAGTTTAGGCAGACGGTCAAATACCGTCGGGCGACCTTCCGGGTCGTTGCGCGTACACAGTTCACCTTCCGGCTTGTAGTACGCCAGCACGCGGCAGATCTGCTCAGCAGATTCTTTAACCGAGATAAGATGACCGTCGATACGGATTTTAAGCCCCGGCACGATTTCTACGCGGTCACCGAGCGTGGCGATTTTACCGTCCACACTCACGCGTCCGGCTTCAATAATGGCTTCGATTTCACGGCGTGAGCCGTGGCCGGCACGCGCCAGCACTTTCTGTAACTTCTCGCTCATTGAGCTTCCTCAGGTGTCGCCTTCACAGGCGTCTGGTATACTTTCTAAAACAACGAGTTAGCTAAAACATCAAGTTAACTCACTGATTTGTAACTATTTTATGGTACACAGCATGGCAAAAAAGGTGTCACACAAGCCGTCACACACAATGATTCGTGGGCGCACATACTACACTAACTTTAGACTAAATGATTCAACAAGTTTTGTGCGTCTGAGTCTCGGTACTGATAGCCGAAAGCAAGCAGAAGTGATCATGAATCAGATCCGCCCTTTCATTCCCCTTGTGCAGAATGGAACGATGAGCCTCGAAGAGTTCAAACGCAAAATGCAAGGCTACCGAGCCGCCACTAAGCAGGACTTTGACAACTATCTTCTACATGCACTCGAAAGAGATATTGCAGAGGTGGAGCGTCTGCCGGAGTTAGGACAGTGGCACAGAAACATTAATCCTGATTCTCCATTATCGGCTTCTGATACGGTTGAAGCCGCACAAGGCTATTCGGAAGCTCACTTCCAACGCATGGTTAATGGTAGCGATCAGACAGCAAACGAAGTGCTTGCAAGTCTTCATATGAAGAAACTTGAACTTTCCAAGGGTGATTTGCCCCTTGCGAATCAAGTAGGTGCTGCACTTGATATGAGCCGTGCGACCGTCGCGCAAGCCTATGAAGCATTCTATTCGAAAGATTTGCTGCGATACCGCCAACTCATTGCAACACTGCAAAATCAGTTAGAAGAGCAGAAACTGAAATCTTCACCGCAAAGTATTGTTGAAACAAGCCAGGCTTTTTCAACGGAAGTTAAAGCAAGCGCAAGCCAGGCAATCAAACTTTCCGAAGCATGGACGCAGTATGTTGAAGAAAAAGGTCAAAAATGGCGTGCAGGCATCACTAACGAGAACCAGCGTTTCTTTGATGTGCTGATTTACGTTATTGGTGATAAACCGATTGATCGGGTTACTAAGCAAGATATTCGTGAAGCGCTGAAAGTGACCGAAAACTTACCGACTCGGACTAAGCTGCCATACAAGCGCCTATCTTTGCCTGAATGCATTGATTATGACGTACCAGAGGAAGATCTGATCAGTAGCCAGCATGTTGAAAAACATCTCAAGATCTGGCGCTCACTTTTTAAAACTTACCTCGTTGACACCAAAGACCTGTTAGAGAAATCCCCTACCGACGGAATCACATATGAGGTGAAGCCAAACCGGAGAGGCCATTTCAGCAACGCTGAGTTGAGTAAGCTTAAAACCAAGCTGTTCTCACTGGAAGATAACGATTGGCGCAAATGGTACTTCCTCACCCTCATTTATACTGGTGCTCGACGTGGCGAGATTGCCTCTATCAGAAAGCGGGACATCCGTTTAGATGAAGAAACTTCACGCTGGTACATTTATATAGAAGACGGGAAAACCGAACATGCCCAACGCCAGATACCACTCAATAAGGTTTTAGAGTCAGGTTTACTCAGTCTTGCCGATGCTCTTAACGATGGTGATCTGATTTTCAGTGGCTTACCTAACTACACCACAGCAACAGCCGAATGGGCTAAGTTGATGAATGAAACAGGTGTCCCTGATTATGATGAGTTTGGGCTAAAAAGGCGCATACATAGTCTTCGTCACACCTTCGTAAGTCATTGCCTTGCATCTGGGAGTGAATCGCCACGGATAATCTAGACACTTCCGAGCCGTTGATAATACTGGTTTTCATATTCTGTCGGTGACATCTGTTCGCTAGAACCATGCCGACGCTTACTGTTATAAAACATTTCGATGTAATCA
>NZ_LNII01000169.1:0-9250 GCF_001463365.1 Enterobacter sp. 50793107
ATTTTCTGGGGGTTCATCAGCCGCGGAACTCATCAAGGCGCGGGAATAAAATCCCATTCAGACGCCGGATAGATTCAAGCAAGCCAACTTGTCGTCAAAATCGGTGTTGCAAAAACGGGAGTGACCATAGATTCCGTTTGCCAAGCGGCCCCCATATTGAATGGCTGACGGTACTGGATTTCGATGAGATAAAAATAGACCGTATTTTTATTGCCAATATTGATGACCCGGTGAAGCGAGCGCTACTTGTTTCTGTGGTGAAAGGGTTACGTGGTACTGGCAAACCACTGGTGTTTGAAGGGGTGGAAACGCCAGGACAGTTTGAATTCGTCCGTTCTCTTGGCCCCGGTTACCTAGTTCAGGGCTGGTATACCGGAAAACCCGAAACAATATCTGCGATGAATATTCAGGGTTAAAACGATACGGGGCCCGGCCCGTATCGGCAACCCGACCCGTCAGCGTATCGCTTTCTGTCTGAAGCCGGTTCAGGTCGGCTTCTATCTGCGCGATGCGGCGGGAGATTTATTCAGAACGACTGCCGAAGTTCATCCGGCGAATCTTATCCAGCTGCGCCTGCAGATGGTCTATTTCGCGCTCCCGGTCGGCCTGCTTTTCCAGCAGGGCGCGGTTCAGCGCTTCCTGTTCGGACAGGCGCTGTTTCAGCAGAAGGATGTCGTCAGGGGGAGGTGTTGTTCATAAGCCCGCATTTTACCAGGCTTATTCAACGACAACCAGGATAAAGAGGCCTACAACATGGTCAGGGACGTAAGCAGTCTTTTAGGCTGCCGCCAGTCGATGCCTTCCAGAAGCATTGCCAGCTGCGCCGGGGTCAGGAACACTTTGCCATCGCGGGCAGAGGGCCAGGCGAAGCGGCCGCGTTCCAGCCGTTTGGTCAGCAGGCACAGCCCGTCGCCGGTGGACCACAGCAGTTTGACCTTACTGCCGCTGCGGCCCCGGAAGATGAAGACATGGCCGGATATCGGGTCATCTTTCAGCATCGTCTGCACCTTTGCGGCGAGACCATTGAAGCCGTTGCGCATGTCGGTGATACCGGCAACCAGCCAGATTTTGGTGCCTGTTGGCAGGTGGTTATCACTTCCTTTATCTGTCCTGTGATGATCCTTATGACTTCGCCAGACTACTTCACCACACACATGGGTCTGCCAGATACCGGTTCGGGATGGATTTCCGCTTCTACGCTGAACACCGTCTTTAGAAGCTCTGGTTTCATCACTGCTTCCGGAGCACCTTGCGCCATCACGCGACCGCTTGCCAGTACCACCAGATGATCGCAATAGCGGCTGGCCTGATTCAGATCGTGGAGTACCGTCACTACGGTTTTCCCCTGCCTTTTGAGTTCAACCATCAGGCGCATCAGTTCAACCTGATGATTGATATCGAGGTAGGTCGTAGGCTCATCAAGAAGAATGAGTGGGGTATCCTGTGCCAGCACCATCGCCAGAAACGCACGCTGGCGCTGGCCGCCGGAAAGCTGGGTTAACCTGCGGTCAGCCAGATTGCGCGTCCGGGTCTGACTCATTGCCACGTTGACCCGCTCGTTGTCTTCCGCGGAGAGTCGCCCCCACAACGACAGCCACGGGCTGCGGCCGTAGGAAACCAGTTCCCGTACAGTGATCCCCTCGGGGGATAAATGGTGTTGCGGCAGTAAAGCCAGGCGGCGAGCCAGCTGGCGGGCGGAAAAACCGGCTATGGGTTTTTCATCAAGCAATATCTCGCCAGAGTCTGGTGTTAACAGGCGAGAAAAACAGTTCAACAGCGTCGATTTCCCGCAACCGTTAGGGCCGAGCAGGGCCGTGATTTTTCCGGCAGGCAGGGCGAGAGAAAGTCCATCCAGCACGGTTTGTGCGCCATAGCTGACGGTCAGATTTTCAGTACGTAATCTCATTTATCGCATTCTCACAAGCAGCCAGACAAACCACGGTGCGCCGATAATGGCGGTCAGCACGCCTGCCGGAAGCTCCAGCGGCGGATGAATGATTCGTGCCAGCAGATCGGCAATGACCAGCAACAACGCGCCCGTCAGGGCCGAAACGGGCATCAGCCAGCGGTGACGCCCGCCGGCGATCCTGCGCACCATGTGCGGCACGACGAGACCAATAAAACTTATCGGGCCACAGACGGCCACGCCGGTTGCTGTCATCGCGACAGCCAGCATCAGCCCCTGGAACCGGGTGCGCTGAACCGACACGCCGAGCGTGGCTGCTCGTGCATCGCCCAGCGCCAGCAGGTCGAGATCGCGACAAAAGCGCAGGCTCAGCGGCAAAAACAGAATGAGCAACGGCACGGCAATCTTCACAAAGTGCCAGTCGCGCCCCCATAAGCTACCCGTCAGCCACAGCAGGGCACTGTTTACATCCTGCGGGTGCAGGAGCATCAGGTAATCCGTCAGGCTCGCCCAGCAGGCGGAAAGCGCCACGCCGGTGAGCGCCAGCTTCATCGGCTGGTGGGTCTTTGCCAGCATCTTCAGCAAGATCAACCCCGCCATACCGCCCGCAAAGGCCAGCAGCGGCAGCACCATCACGGATAGTGATGGCATAAGAAGCAGTGCTCCCACAGAGGCAAGGCTGGCGGCATGGTTAATGCCGAGAATATCCGGTGATGCTAGCGGGTTACGCACAATCCCCTGTACCAGCACGCCCGCCACGGCGAGGGCTGCACCGACAAACAGTGCCAGCAGCAAGCGCGGCAGTCGGTACTCCATCAATACATAATAATGCTCGCGTCCGTCCTGCCAGTCGGTCAGCAGCGCGCGCCACGGCACGGGGATCACCCCCATATGGAGTGATAACAGCGCACAACCTGCCAGGGCAAGGGTGATGAAAATGACCAGCGCAATTTTCATCCTCGCCTCCTCACCAGCCAGACAAAGCAAGGACTGCCAATCAGCGCCAGCACTGCGCCTGCGGGCAGATCGCCGGGGAAGGCCAGCGCGCGTGCGAGTACATCTGCCATCAGCATCAGCGTGGCCCCCAGCAGCATGCTCACCGGCAGTACGTTGCGCTGATCGAAGCCTGCCCAGAAGCGCGCCAGATGTGGCACCAGCAGGCCGATAAACGCCACCGGACCTGCCACACTGACGCACGCGCCAACCAGAAGCAGCACTAACATATTGATGATCAAACGTAGTCTCGGCAGGTTCACTCCCAGCGTATGGGCGGTACTGTCGCTGACGTTGAGCAGGTTCAGTTGATTCGCCAGCAGCAACACGACAGGGACTGCAGTGACCACCACCGGCAAGAGCTGCCAGACATCCTGCCAGTGGGCGTGGGACACTCCGCCTGCCAGCCAGTAAAAGATGCCGTAAGCATGATCTTCGGCCAGCAGCAGGGTGATGCGGGTCAGGGCCATACAAAAGGCCGACAGCGCGATACCCGCGAGGATCAGTTTGTTTCTGTCCTGGGTATGACGAAACCCGCCTCCTGCGGTCATGACCAGCAGCCAGCTCACGCCGCCCCCGCATGCCGCGATGAACGACAGGGAATAGCCTGCAACCGGCGTCGGACTCAGCGCGCTGGTAAGCGCCATAGCCAGCGCCGCGCCGCTGTTAATGCCGAGCAGTGAAGGAGAGGCCATTGGGTTGTGGGTCAGGGTTTGCAGCAGCGTGCCCGCGAGCGCCAGGCTTGCGCCGATCAGAACGGCGACCAGGCTTCGCGGCAAACGAAGGTTTTGCACCAGCGCTTCTGGTAGCGTTGGCGTGTGTCCAGGCAGCAGGGCGCGGATTGCGTCTGCTCCGGAAACAGGAATGGCCGAGTAGCAAAACAGACTCAGCCAGAAAATAATAATAAGTACTGCAACGGGAAGCCCCCACAGCAGCACCGGGTGTTTTAGCGCGGTCATTTCACATCGGTAAGCGGCTGATGGTGGAAGATTTTTACCGTGTCAGCGGCAATACGCTCTGCGGCAAAAATACCGCGCATCCGCGCCCAGGCGTTACTGTCGACTGAAGCAACCTGCTGCTTCTGCGCGGCGGTTAATATCTGCCAGAGCGGATCTTGTTGCCAGCGTTTAACAATGCTCTCTTCGCGATAGTGGGCAACCAGCAGCCAGGCAGGATTGACCGCCAGCAGTTGCTCCAGGCCGATGGACGGCATGGACGCGCCCGCCATCGCAGCGGGAACGTTCAGCCCCAGAGAAGCCAGCACGCTGCCGGTCCAGGTCTCCTGGGTATGCAGGTTGAATAGCTGTTCGCGTGATGTGCCAAAGGCCACGCGTGTCCCTGTGGGAAGCTGGCTGGACCACTGCGCCATCTTCTCTTTATGTTGTTCCAGACGCGCCTGCATCTCTCGTTTTTTACCTACCACTTCGCCGATGATAGCCGCTGAGTGCAAATTTTCAGCGTAGGTTTCGTTGCGGGACTTAAGCAGCAGTACCGGCGCGATTTGCTGCAAGGCAGTGTAAATCCCCGCATGGCGACTGCTGTCGGCAATGATCAGGTCTGGTTTCAGGGCAGCAATGGCTTCCAGGCTCGGCTGCGCGCGCGTTCCGACGGACTGCCACGGTTTCAGGTGCGCACGCACTTCGGGCAGGATGCGTTTTGCATCGTTATCGTCGGCAATACCGATCGGGCTGACGTCCACGGCGGCCAGCGCATCGGCGAACGAGAGTTCCAGCACCACAATCCGTTGTGGCGTTTTATCGAGTGTAAACGTGCCGTGTTCGTCCTGAACCGTGGCGGCAAAGGCGTGGCCGATCACCAGCAGCAGGCCTGCAAAAAGAAAACGGATAAATGCCAACATAGTCACATTCCAGCTAAAAGCCCGGCAAGCCGGGCGTTAACACATCAGAACTTCAACGACCCCTGCATATACAGCGTGCGCGGCTGGCCTGCGTAGATGCCTTTGTTGTTGTCGTCATAAGAGCGGATGAAGTAGTCCTGGTCGAAGATGTTTTTCACACCGAACGCCAGGTTCAGATCTGCCATCTGCGGGCCAAAGTCATACGCCACGCGTGCGCCCCAGAGCATGAAGCCGGGAATGCGGCCGGTACTGCCGTCGGCGCTCTCTTTCACCGTATTGGCGTTATCCGCAAACTGGCTGGACTGGAAATCGCTGTTCAGATTGAACGTCCAGTTGCCCGGCTTGTAGTCCACGCCCAGCGTGCCTTTATGTTTCGGGGAGAATGGCACCTGATTGCCATAGGTGTCGCCTTTCTCGCGGATTTCCGCGTTCACATACGCATAGCTGGCGTAGACGGAAACGTTATCAAGCGTTGGCGTTAGCGTACCCAGGTCGTAACGTGCCTGCGTTTCCAGCCCGGTATGGCGCGTTTTGCCACGTGCAGTGACGGTGTCGTTGGTCTGGTTGGAGTCGTACTGATTGTTAAAGTTAATCAGGAACAGCCCCATTTCCGCCGTCAGCGCGCCGTCATCGTAGCGGGTACCGAGTTCCCAGGTTCGCGCTTTTTCCGGTTCCACATTGCCGCTTTGCACAGCCTTGCCAATCTGGCTGTACTGTACGGTGCCGAACGAGCCTTCAGTGTTTGCATAAAGATTCCAGCTATCAGTCAGGTGATAGAGCACGTTCAACGCCGGAAGCGGTGCGTTATAGCTCACCTCTTCGTGCGTGCCTTTGATGGCGTTGTTCTGGTATGACTCGATATGTTCGAAACGCATACCCGGCGTGATGGTCCAGTTGCCGATGTCGATTTTGTCATCCAGATACCAGGCGTGCGCCTCGGTGCCGGAACGCGTGTCGCGGTCGTAAGGGCTTGAGCCGGACGGCAACTGCCCGCTGCTGGTGGCGGTGTAGTAACGCATTTCATGCGTTGATTCATTCACATAGCGATAGCCCACGCCCACTTCGTGCGCGGAAGGGCCGATCATAAAGCTCTGGCTGTAGCGTGGCTCAATACCGCGCACCCAGTAGATACGCGGCGAGAGGGTGATGCGTTTGCCTTGCTCCAGGTAGCCGCTGCGCAGGGTTTGGGTGTAGAACCCCTGAATGTTGAATTTATGCTGGCTGTCCGGCTGGAACTGGTAGCCCAGGCTCGCCAGCTTGCGACGGCCCCAGAAGCGGTCATACGGGCGGGTGGATTGCCAGCGATCGGCGTCGTAATCCGCGCGGGACAGGCCGCCGGGCATGTCGGCTTCACCATCGTAATATTGCAGCAGGCTGTTGAAGGTGTGCACCTCATTCGGCGCATATTTGCTTTTCAGCATCAGGTCGTCGATGCGGGTGGCGCTGTGCTCGCGCCAGTCACTGCCGCGCGTGCCGGAGTAGAGCAGCGCGGTGCCAAAACCGTTGTCCGCTGTGCCGCCCACCATCAGGTTGTGCGTCTCTTTCGGGTTGTTTTGTGAAGAGGTTGGGCTGAGCTGACCTTCCACCCCCGCCTCGATACCAAAGTCCTGCGGAATGGCGCGGGTAACAAAGTTCACCACGCCGCCCACGCTCTGCGGTCCGTAACGCACCGCACCACCACCGCGCACCACGTCAATGGCATCCATGTTGCCGAGCGAAACGGGAGCCAGTGAAAGCTGCGGCTGACCGTAAGGGGCAAAGGGGACGGGGATGCCGTCCATCAGGACGGTCGAGCGGCTGGCGAGGCGTGGGTTCAGGCCCCGGATGCCAAAGTTCATCGCCAGGTCGTGGCTGCCGGTGCCGTTGTTTTCCGGCGCGCTGACGCCAGGGATGCGGTTAAGCACCTCACGCATGGTGGTTGCGCCGGTTTTGGCGAAATCCTCACGGCGGATCACGTCACGCGCGCCAGCATGTTCAAATACGTCGTTTTCACGCGCATCGCCCAGCCAGTCGCCGACCACGGTCAGGGCATCTTCTTTTGGCGCGGGCGCGGTCTCCAGCGTCCAGCTGTTATTTCTCAGCGGTTTTACCTGCAGTCCGCTGCCGTCCAGCAGTTGTTGCAGGCCGCTCTCGACGTCGTAATCTCCGTGCAGGCCGTTGCTCTGCTTGCCGCGCGTCAGGCTGGCGTCAACCGAGAGGGTAATTCCGCTGTGTGCGGCATACTGATTGAGCGCTTTGTCGAGCGATCCCGGTGCGATATCAACCTGTGCAGCAAAAGCGGAAAACGAGAGACCGGCCAGCGGCAGCAGGCTCAGGCGAATGGCGTTAACCAAAGGTGTTGTTTTACGAAAAACGCGTAACGGCGTCATACCTTCTCCATCATCATTTTTGTTGTGTTCAGCTATGAGTCGAACGAGAAGGGTAAAAAGGACAATCGAAATGAGAATTATTTTTCTTACAGCGGTGAAATGTTTATCCAGTACCGCGTAATAGACTGAATTTTAACGGGAAGCGTTTGAGCGATAACGTTCAGGATCGCATCGGTATTTTTCAGCGGGAACGTCCCGCTCAGGCGCAGCCCGGCAACGGCGGGATCGCAGCGCAGCACGCCGTTGCGGTAACGGCTTAGCGTGGCTATCACCTCACCCAGCGGTTTATCGCTGAAGCTCAGGATGCCCTTCGTCCAGCTTGTACTCTCGTCATCCAGCGGTTTCACTGCGCCAAACTCAGAGGCGCTGAACTGCAGGCTTTCACCAGCGTTCACGATGCGTTTTTGCGCGGGGGCACTGGCGAGAAGCACTTCCACGGCGTGCTGCTGCACGTCAAGCTGCGTGAAATTATCCTGCTGGCGGACGGTAAATTCTGTCCCTAAAGCGGTGAGTTGGCCCTGACGGGTCAGGACGCGGAAGGGGCGTTGCTGCGCATCTTTCGCGGTAGTAATGGCGATTTCACCGTACCAGAGCCGGACGGTGCGCTGATGCGCATCAAAACGCACATCCGCCGCGCTTTGGGTATTCAGCGTGAGCAGGGAGTCATCTTCCAGTTGCTGACGGCTGACTGCGCCTTTGGCGGTGCGGTAATCTGCCCGCAGACCTTCGCCGGTTTCCGACTGCCAGAGTTGCCAGCCTCCGCCAGCGCCGAGCAACAGCAGTAATCCTTTCATCACGTGACGGCGGGTGAGGCGGGTATCGTGCAGCGCCCGGCTGGCAACGTCGCCAGGCACACCGCCAAGCTGGTTGCGCAGGTTTTCAACCTGCTGCCAGGCCCACTGGTTATCCTGATCCTGTTCATACCACTGTTGCCAGCGCGCTTCCTGTTGTGGGCTGACGCGCTCGCCGCTTAGCACGGCATACCAGTGGGAAGCTGAACGCAGCGCCTGACGGCGGGAATCGGTTAACGAAGGATTCATAACCCATGCTCCAGACGAAACAGCAGGCAGTGCTCGACGGCTTTCGCCACGTATTTTTTCACGGAGCTGACGGAAACACCGAGTTTGTGCGCAATCTCGCTGTATGTCAGGCCATCCAGTTGCGAAAGCAGAAACGCTTCACGTGTTTTTCCGTTTAGCCCGTCCAGCATGCTGTCGACGAGTTGTAGGGTCTCGAGCTGGCTTTCGCGTTCCTCAGGTGAAGGCGCTACCCCCTCCGGCATAAGCGCCAGCATCTCCAGATACGCTTTTTCCAGCGCGTTTCGGCGAAACAGGTCCACCATCACGCGTTTGGCGATAGTGCACAGGAAAGAGCGAGGATCGCGGATCGTCGAGAGCGTTTCGCTGCTCATTACCCGCAAAAAAGTGTCCTGGGCAATGTCATCTGCATCAAAGGCAGACTGGAGTTTGCGCGTCAGCCAACTTTTCAACCAGCCGTGATGGGTGCCATAAAGCGACTCGAACGTTAAGGAAGCTGTGGAAGTGGCACGGTCAGACATGCGGAGTGCATCAAAAGTTAATTATCACGTAGCCATATTAATATGAGAATGGTTATCATTACAATTGGAAATAAAATTGTTTCCAATAAACATTTTTAACATGTTGTTTTTCTAAGTGTTATAAGGTAGGTATAAAATGGGATGGATCCTCTGCTTCTGGCATCTGTCGGTCAGAATGACATCATGATGTGGTCTGCTATTATTGACATCCTCCCCGCCCTTTAGGGCGGGGAGGATGTCAACTATGAGTGTTGCCTGAAATGTCGCCAGCCCCCGGTACAGCAGAAGTATCTCGGGCTTTCTGCGTTTGCTCCTGGTGGGTATGGCCCCCGCAAGCGGGGGTTATTGCTAACTGGGTAATGACTCAAAATTATTGATAGTGTTTTATGTTCAGATAATGCCCGATGACTTTGTCATGCAGCTCCACCGATTTTGTGAGCGACAGCGACTTCCGTCCCAGCCGTGCCAGGTGCTGCCTCAGATTCAGGTTATGCCGCTCAATTCGCTGCGTATATCGCTTGCTGATTACGTGCAGCTTTCCCTTCAGGCGGGATTCATACAGCGGC